>JAEOUB010000175.1 GCA_016839545.1 Candidatus Kariarchaeota archaeon
GAGCTGAGAGAGGTACTTGGGGAACACTACGGACTGGCTGCCTCCCGGTACGGGATCACTGACAGCGGTAATTTTGATGATCCTCACCACCCTGAGATCAAGGGGATGAATGTTCTGAGTGTGGTAAAAACCATAGACCAGCTGGTAGAGGAGTTTGAAAAGGATAGGGATGAGATTATTGATGGTTTGGAACATATCCGCAAGACCCTGTACGAGGTGCGTGACAAGCGAGAGCATCCCTCTACAGATACCAAGATACTGACTTCTTGGAATGGTATTGCCATCAGAGGATTACTGGCTGCTGGTCAGCTGCTGGACTATGACAAAGCCACACAGCTGGGACTGGAGGCATTGGAATTTCTGGTCACCCACCATATCAAAGAGGATACTGTGCTACGACGCTATCACGAGACAGAGGAGACCAAGATGGTTGAGGGGGTACTGGATGACTACAGTTTCCTGATTGCCTCACTTATTGATGCCTACGAGGTAACTGATGATTTTGAGAAGATACGGCTGGCTCGAAAGATTCTGCAATGGACCGATACGAAATTCTTCAACACAGACGAGGGGCTCTACTATGTCAATCCCTCGGGAGCTGATGACCTGTTTGCCCCTGTTCTTCAGACGACAGATGACTCGATGGCAAGTGGACTCGGAGTCATGGTCTACAACCTTTTCAAACTTGGCAAATACCTGGAAGAGCCTGCGTTAATTTCACGTGGAGATGAGATTATCAATCGATTGCTGAAATATGCCGGAGACTATCCGGGAGCAATGAGCACTACGCTCAATTCAGCATCTCCCTACTTCAGGTACCCTCACGAGCTGGTGCTAACACATCCAACTCCTGAACTTGATCGTGCAGTTCTATCCCATTTCATTCCTGATAGATTGGTCTACAGGTATCATGGAGAGTCAGACAAGCCGGATTGGGAAGTACTGGAGAACCGGACAGAATCATCTGAGCCCACGGTCTATATCTGCAAAGGACAGACCTGTTCGCTTCCATTACACAGTGTTGACTCAGTTCACGAGGAACTACAACGATAACTATCTCTTTGTTAAAGAGCTAGAATTTTTTTTCAGAAATTATGTCAATTGAGCTGCCTGTAATAGAAGGCGGTACAGAGATCGGCAGGATCGATCTCAAATCAGGTGAGGTCACTGTGGCACCCAACCTGGTATCATGGAGCTGCTGTATGGATGGGGATTGCTGCAGGAGGTTTCAGATCCCGGTTACAGATTTTGACATTCTACGTATTGAGGAACAGGGATATGAACTGGACCAAATAGTATCTGAAGAGTCTCCCTTCATTCGTATGCCCAAGAATCAGTTTGGTTCTGTGGAGAAGAATTATCCAATAAAACGCAAACCGTTTGACAACAGCTGCACCTTCCTTGCAGATGATGGAAAGTGTGGCATTCATCCTTTCCGACCCTTCTCCTGTCGTATCTATCCCTTTCAGTACCGTTTTGATGAGGACGACATCGTAAGGATAACCATACATGAGACAGTGTGTCACAAGCTACAGAAAGAGGAGGATGGTGGCTCTCAGAACCGTGAATTCTTGGAGTACCTCAGAGATGAATTGGTGGCAGAGCTTGACATCAGGGACACCTATTTCGAGAAATACGGCAATTCCATGTGAATTATTATACGAACAACACCCAATTTTTCATCTGAGTCACTCAGCCAATTCTATGTCAAGGGAGATCTACACTGAATTGAAAGACCACTTCAAAACCAAGTATGCAGAAGATGAGGCTATCGAGATTGCAGAGGGGAAGGGGGCACAGGGTATCAAGTTCAAGGGCAAGATGTTTGCCATGTTTTCCAAAGGTGACCTCCTCCTCAAATCCACTGTTGATCACATTGAGTCACTGGTCAGCGGTGGGATAGGAGAACCGTACATGGCGGGTGGGAAAGTGATGAAAAATATGAGTCTGATCTCATCCGATAGTGTGGATGATTGGATCAGTCTCTCAGAGGCAGTTCTTGCACATATTCGATGATAATCAGATACTGCCCTCTATTGCAGAATTCAATGCTGTGACATACTTGACAATTGCCTGGTGGCCTTTGGAAGAGATGGTGACAACAGTCATAGGCTTGTTGTCAACAAATTTCTTCTCCTGGATGATGAATTCAGACTCATCCAGCTTCTTGAGGTGAGAGGAGAGATTACCAGAAGTGACACCCAATGCCTTCTGGATAGTTGGGAATGTGGCCTGAGTCCTGGGCATGAGAAATAACAGGATTGCAATCCTTGCCGGTGTGCTCAGTGCCGGATCAAGGTTCATCGCATGTTTCCATGGATGTTCTGTCACAGGTCATCACCCTACCTTTATGATATTAATTCATCCTATCTCCAACTGTTTTCTGCTCAAAAAAGCCATTGTAAAGGTAACAGAGCCAACAAGTACACCAAATATGAACCCACCGTAGACTGCATATTCAGGATCTATCAGGTAAAGAGAAAGTATCAGGATGGCAGCAGCATAAAATGCTGAGATAATACCGATTGGATATCTAGCTTTCTTCTTGGATCTGATCAATCCTGCCAGGTTAATTGTACCGAAGGTGAACCCGATGTAGGGCATCACCAGGATAAAATTAGCATTACTGATGGGTATGGTCAATCCCATGAGTATGATTATCACGACCACCTCCGCGGGTGTGACACGGTCTCTCTGTACATCGTCGGTGAATGACTCATCGTAGAGCAAGGGTTGCGAGGAAATCACTTGCTGAGCAAGAAGTGCGCCACCTATTATGAAGAACCACACTCCAGCATGTGGACTATAGCCCACCAGGATGGAGATATACAGGTCAATGAATCCGGCAATGAGGATGAACAGTCCCCATATCATGGCAACAGTTGAACGCTCAGATCGCTGATGTGCCAGTTCAAAGCTTTTGATATTCTCAAGATAGCCTACCAGCTCTCGCATCTCTTCTGTCTCTGTCATATACCATCATTCTCTTCCTCCTTAAGAAAGGTAGCAGGTAGTTTGTCTGACAAACCTGACGCATCTGAAATCTGTGGCAGGATTGCAGAGCTTAAATGGCAATTGAGTATCCATTTCTCTGTGAGTTCCAAGAAACCTTCAAAGAAAATTGAGAAACTTCCTATGAGTTACAAGAAGACCCTGTCAGAGAGTGATAGGGAGGAACTGATCACTTCATTGGAAGCTCGATTTGCAGCCAATACCGTTTTGCATCAGGGTATCACCTGGGATGATGTGAGAGCGAGACTTGAGAAAAGTGACAGACTGTGGTCAATCATGGCAATGGAGGATAGTGGAGGAGAACCTGATATCGTGGGCTATGACAGTGCCACTGGTGAATTCGCTGTGTTTGACTGCAGCCCCGAGACACCTGAACGAAAACATATCTGCTATGATCCTGAGGGGCTGGCACGTCGGGAGAAGAAAGGTGTGTTTCCCGCTGGCAGTGCACTGGGACTGGCGGAGGCAATGGGTATAGAACTGCTAACCGAGGAGGATTACCGCTATCTGCAGTCACTCGCACCATTTGATCAGAAGACATCAAGCTGGCTGAGCACTCCAGATGCAATACGTGACAAGGGAGGGGCCATCTTCGGTGATCGTCGTTATGATCATGTCTTTATCTATCACAATGGTGCAGATTCGTTTTACGGTGCCCGGGGTTTCAGAGGAAAGGTCAGGATATAGGAGATACACAGATTGGGTTCTTATCAAAGCTTTCTCAAGAGATGTTTTTCACAAAATCAAGTATTTTTCTATTAACAAGATCTGCATGCTCCATTTGCAGTGCATGGCCTCCACCCTCTATCTTAACAAACTCGACATTGGGAATTGCCAGTAAGGCTTTCTCATGGTCATGATATGGCAGTACCTTATCTTCAGTACCCCAGAACAGCAGTGTGGGAATGGAGTGTTGCCCCACTGTGGCAAATATATCTTCCATCCCGGCAAAGGGGAAATGCAGTACTGTGGATTGAATCGCTTCTCTGAAACCCCTGTACTTCATCTGTTCAGTGTACTGGAGTCGTAGATGGTCAAGATCAGCAGAAAGGCCTCTGAAGTCATCTGCCATTCCTGCAATCATCCCGTCATTGAGAGTGTCATTAAGATCCATTGTCCGGAAGTTGTCGATCATCTCATCAAAATCCTCGGATAGCCCAGCAGGGGCAACCAGTACCAGTTTTGAAATCATCTCTGGGTGTCTCGCGGCGAACGCAGTAACAATTGCTCCCCCCATGGAGAGCCCTACCAGTGTCAGTTTCCCGGTGACTACTAGCTGCTGAAGGAGGAGTTCCAGCTGGGTGACAAAGAGATTCAGATCATAATCTTGCTGTGGTCTGTCGGAGTATCCCCGGCCAAAGAGATCATACCGCAGTACTCGATATCCTGCATTTTTGATGGGGTCAAAGTTGCTGTCCCAGTAAAAACTCGGTACAGAGAAGCCATGGACCAGAACGATCAGATCGCCATCTCCCTCCATCTGGTAATGTATCCGACCTGCAGAGGTCTGGACAAAACGATAAGGCACGTCAGATTCACTGAGATCAACAATGTCAAGTGTCTCAAATCTCATAGGCCAAAGTGGGTTATACTCTATTTAATTGAGAGGGTATTTGCTTAGTACTACAAATTTTGTAGGTCAGGTTCTGTCCATTTCCAATTTAGCCATCAATTTTTCTATATCTGAATAACTCTGGAAACGATGTTCTCACCGCTTCAAGATAGTTCTTTGCCTCGATACTGGAAATACGAGGATCAGCAGACTCCACAGATTTCTGAAGTGAAAGTGCCCTGATAATCTGTGTCTTTGAGATGAGGAGAGTTTCGGGATATCTGACTGTGATAATAGCCACCAGCACAAAGGTGAACAGATCAAAGATGTGCCACTCAATTAATGACAATATGGTCCACAGTCTCAGCATCTCTCCCATAGCTATTATTGGAAAGACAGCTGCGAAAAATATTGCCAGCAAGAAGATCCTGCGTGAATTTACAACGTGCATTAACTCTGCTGTGGACTTGGTATCATAATAGGTATAGAACATCACCAGTACCACATAGACACGAAATGCATGGACATAGAATTCAAATCCACGTCCAATAATGTAAATATCACCAATAGCAAACATCTGAGCCGTCTCAAGGATAGATGTGTTTCTCAGGAAGAGAAAGCCTACCCAACCCTCCTCTGGAAGCTCAACAAACTGGTAGAAGAAAATCGGTATGGTGACCACAAGGTACCAGATCACAGAGCCCCACAAAAGCATACGTGGAGGACGATCCCACTTGATCCGCATGGCATGGATCAGAAACATGATGATAAACAGTGAATAGAGAAAATCATTGATCTGGAACAGGATCAGCGTCTGTGGTCTGATCTCCAGCAAAACGATAACAAACACCTGATCGAGTGAGATGATAAATGCAGTGCCCATCAGGAAATAATCCAGGATCCTGGTGTAGTAATAGTACCTGTAGAGTAAGAAGGTGGGCAGAAGTCCAACAGCTGCAAGGGCGATGAATACTATCAGACGCAGTGTTGACTGATCCACCATCTAGACTCACTGTGACTTCTCTCGAATTTAGCATTTTGCAGAACGGTTTCATTAAATGTTGCATTTCATTGAGAAAGTTCCCGATTGCATTTTTCATGGTTTTGGTCTTTCCAATTCTGCAATATATTTCATGCATGGTGGCTATATCTCCAATATCTTGTACATGTTCAGCTGAATCTAGTAGGTCTCTCCCGGTATCGAACAAAAGGGAGTGTTAACTAAGTTGAAAAAAAAACGCAAAGGGCATTTGTGTTGCATATAGTAGTAGAGACACTCAAGTGTTGTTTCTGTGGGTCATGTAGGAAACACCGTCCCTTCATAATTACGATATTCGGAGATCGAATCTAGAAAATTTTCCGAAAATCGAAAGGACTCC
>JAEOUB010000176.1 GCA_016839545.1 Candidatus Kariarchaeota archaeon
CACAACTGCACCCTCATTCATTGATATACCACGTAATCTTGAATTCAGCGAGGGATCAAGTGTGAATATCGTGACATGGACTGCTCAAGACCTACATTCAGGGACCTATGAATACATCATTGATGGAAGCCTGTATCTTTCAGGATCGTGGATATCTGGTCTCCCGTTTGCTGTTAACCTGGATTTCTTGCAATGGGGAGAATACAACTGGACTGTTGTGGTTTTTGACTCATCAGGAAACTCGAATGTGGCATCTATTGTTGTGACCGTCCTTGACACCACAAGCCCCACATTTGTTGCTTCCCCCACGAATTCTACATATAATGAGGAAACCACGGGGAACTTGTATTCATTGACTGTCACAGAGAACTATCCAAGTCAGTATGATATATACATCAATGGATCACTCCAGACACCTGGTAGTTTCGTCAATAATGTTCCATTCAATATTGACTTAGACGGACTTAACAAAGGTACATACAACATTACTGTGAAAGTTACAGATCAGTCAGGCAACATGGATCAGACATCATTTTATCTAGTTGTAACTGATAACAATCTACCTATCATTACTGGTGCCCCTGAAGACGCTGAATTCAATGAAAACGAGATTACCCACATATTACTGTGGAACGTGACAGATAGTCACCCTGAAACATATGAAATTTACAAGAATAATGTCCTTGAAGTCTCAGGAATTTGGACCACATCTGTTCTATTCAATATCTCTGATTTGGAGCGAGGTAGTTATAATTTCACTTTAATCGTATATGATGAGTCCGGAAATTCTGTCTCAGACATGGTCGAAGTTGTTATCTATGACATAACTGCCCCTGTATTCATCAATCAACCAAACGACTTCACTGCTCATGCAGACGACATAGGAGTCTCAGTAAGCTGGATTGTCACCGATCTTCATCCGTCAGTCTATACTATCGTAGGTATTTCAGAACTCCCAATATCTGGGCAATGGGTGAGTGGTGAGATTATTTCCGTTGACCTCGATGAGGTCGATCCAGGAAATTATACCGTCATCATCACAGTTGAAGACGACTCAGGTAATGTTGTTATTGACACTGTGATTATCAAAATTCTTGAAGAGGGTATAATTGAAACCACGCAACCACAATTTGGCAACACACCATTTGTGCATGAAGGAGATCAAGAATTGATCTTTGCCCAATGGACAACGATACAGGGAGATCCGATTGAAAACGGTGAAATTTCCATTCAACTCTATGATCTTGGAAAACTGATTTCTGAAACTACAACGTATACGAATGCAACTGGATACTATTCCATTAATTTGAACTATACAGGCCTCATCCCTGGAAATTATGATTGGATTATCACATTCGAAGCGGAGGGTTATGAGTCAAGGTTGGTTAGCCTCCGTGCGATCGTAATACCACATACTTACCGGGTTGAACTCCAAGCTCCGCCTGAGCTAGTACAGGGAGAGCAGTATTGGATCACTGCAACGGTCTACTATAACAACACCAGAAATCAAACAGGACTGGGGATGGACCAGATTGGTCAAAATTTACTGATCCCTGTTGAAGGTGAGGCTAATGGAGTAGAAGTTACTTTCCAGATCACCATAACCAAGATTGATGAAACTACACAGACTATTTCAAAGTCAACCAGCAGTGATGGCAACGGAGTGGCTGCAATTACCTTTACAGGTACAGAGACTTTGAATATGCAATCAATTGAATCTATCAGTGCTTCCGGAGTATCAGACTATGGTGTGGCAACTGCAGCAGAATTGCCTGAATTTAGTCTTCCTCAAATTATCGAAGGTAATCCAGGTTTCCTTGTTAGACTCATTGTATACGTTGAGCAATATCGCAACGAAGCATTTGGTTTCATCCTCGGGATGGTACTTCTCTTCGGTCTGATAGGGTTTGTTGTTCGCAGATTGAAAGAACGATTCAAGTTCATGCTTGACGAATTGACAACTTCCCATCAAGAGCTGAGCGCATTGAGATCGATTAAAGCGATTATTTTGCAATCCACTACTGGAGTACCAGTCTACGTAAAGGAAATTAGTGATTTTGATGTAGAAGCAACTCTAATATCAGGTTTAACCACTGCGATCTCTGCATTCATGGGAGAAGTTGGTGGCGATGAACTCTTCGGATTTGAGACTATGGAGCGTCAGGGACTAAGTATTACCTCTCACAATGGTGAGTACTCCAAACTGATAATTATCAGTGACGATCAGTTGCCTATGATCTTTCTCAAGAAAGTAAAAGATGCACATGAAGCAATAGAGGCAAAACATGCTCGAACACTTTCCAGCTTAATTCAGGGAGGCAGACAATTTGAAAGTAATGAAATTGATCCAATCTTTGAGCAGCAAGAGATCTTCTTGAATATCAGAGAAAACCTCGAATTCAATCGACGGAACCTCAGAAGAGTTCAAAGAATTCGGTCTATCAGTAGAAATCTTAAGGACAATATATCATCCCTACTATACCTCTATGATGAACTGGACACCCCCAGTACAGATCTCCACATGATCATGCAATACTTTGAGGATCGCAATACAAATCCCGAAACTGCTTCCAGAGCAATTCTACTCGCATACAGATACGAGGTATTGTCCAAAACAGAAGAAGAGCGATAATTTAGACTTCATAGATCCAAATGTAATCTCTGATTAATAGAAGGGCATAAAGA
>JAEOUB010000177.1 GCA_016839545.1 Candidatus Kariarchaeota archaeon
AATTTCTTAAAGAAAAGGGGGTCTATACCCCAGTTTAGTTCATATTTTTTTGAGATCAAGGGTACCTTTTTTTGGATTACCTCAAGAGTCACCCGGGATTGAGCATGAAACGTTGCCTCAGATATCCTTCTTTTCAGCAATTTAGTAATTAATAATCTTTGAAATGCTGAAATACGATAAACGTCTGAACCGTAGAGTGTGATTAATTGAGGCAATTGAGTTCTGCTAAGACCTATCAGACCATGATGAAGAAAGAAGTGAGTGTGTATCAATTCAATCTTGTACTTCTCTACTACCTTAGGCAAGCTCCACCACATCCTCAAATAACGAAGAACTTTGTTCCCTTTCCTGAAAGTGATGAATTCATACTCAGATGCCGAATTAGGTGGGTAGATACTACAAAACACAGGAATGAGCTCAAGTTCCTCCCAATCTACGAATTTCTCCCAATATGTGAAAAATGGTGACTGCCCGTTGAGAAGGATTAGAACTCGACGGGTCATAACGTAATCAAAATGAGTCTACTTGTTTAATCTTACGTATCTGCTCTATTTGTGAGCTTAGAGATCATCTCGGTATCGTTTAGTAGCACTGCATCAACCAATTTCTTCACATCAATTGTGAGGCCTAATAGCTGATCTCTTGAGATCCCTTTCTTCTTTCCATCTATCATTTCTTCAATTATACCAGGATCATCTGTGTATCTCAAATAATTTGGGTAATGTCCAAAAAATCGATAATTATTATCAAGAAAATCTAGTACACCCGCCATTAAGGAGTTCGTGTATATGGATGGTGTCCCAAGGAGGCTTGCCTCGATTGCGGTGGTTGCCCCTGCACCTATATACAACTTTGAGAAACTCAACATATCATGCAATTTGGACACAGGAAAAGATTGCTCCAGGTGGGTCAATTCTTTGGGAATGTCTCCTTCACATGAGACAATTACGGGATGATGTGTCGCCATATTTTTAACAAATTTTATCTCCCTTTCTCTTGCCTTATTGATTCCTATATCGTGTGTAGCGTCCCAACTAATCATCCTGTATAGTATAGGTGGACCATTCTCTAATTGATCTTCCAATCCCTCTTTTGATGGTTGAAAATACTTTGGATGAATGTAGGCTAGCTCATGAAATCCTCTATAGTTCAATTGGTTTGTTCCAAACCTGTGTCTAAACGCAATTGGGGTATAGATTGAATTACAGAACGGCCAGTAAAGAGCCATTTGCTCGAAAGCATGGTCAGTATCTGCAAAACCTATGGTTTCAACTTTTGAAAATTTGCTCGCAATACTTCCATGAATTGGATGAACTCCAACAATTTTCCTGATATCGTGCTTGTCTACCAACTGTCGAATTTGTCTGACAAACTTTGGGAGTTTTCTGAGCTTGTCAGCATTTGATTTGTATGCTCCTAGCGATAGGAATGGCAAATTAATTTGATCCAGCAACTGCTTGACACTGTCTTTCTCTTTAATCACAATTTGGAATTCTATATCTTCCTCAACCAAGGTCTTCATACTGTTTTTGAAGAAGTGGACCTGTCCTGCGTGACTGATATCAAAGAGAATAGACATGAAGCCAAATTCATTCTCGATTTTTGGTTTATTAAGACATCGAAGTATCAAGCTCTATGAATTGGAAACTCAAAATCGATCTTCCAATTTCAAACCGATATATGCTCCAAAATACATAAGAAAGTGTCCAATCACGATATTCAAAATCCAAAATTGAATGGGGAGTGAAGGTACAAATCTATGGCCAAATAGGACAGTTCCATCTGTAATTAATAGAGCATGTGCAATTAATAGACCAATTGCTGTGCCAGCAAGAAGTGTTGGAATTGAGAATTTCAGGCTACCTCGAATTAGTGAAAGCGTTCTTTGATGATCTGAATAACCCATTGCTCTCAGAGTACTAAGTTCCTTTCTGTACTCTGATGCAATCCCTGAATAAATGCCTGACAAATTGACGAGTAGCAAGAATACAACAATTATAGACTCTGTTAGCCTGGCAATTGTAAAAAGGGCAAATGGACCTGTGAGTTCCTGATTGAAGAACTCAGTTGCCAAATCAGCACTGATATCGGTCCGAAGAGCTAGGTACTTGTAAAGTTGGACTTCTCCTGTGGGTTCAAGGATTATTTTGATGGCTTCATTAGGTACAAAGTTAAAATCAAAAAGACGGTTTACGCCTCCTATTCTCTCAATTAAAATCTGAATTGGACCTACAGGGAACTCGGAGACTTCCCATCTCTCACCAATATTCACTGGATTTGACGTGTTTAATAATATAATATGAGAAATATGGATATCTCCTGTTAATAAGCCCAAATCGTTTATTATTGTTATTGATAGTCTCTCAGTTTGGATTTCTTTAACGAGCGTGATATCCTGATCTGGGACAAATTGAGTGCCATCAATTGTAATTGCATCCACATCTGTTGATATCGAGGTTATCTCACCGACAGTAACAAGAACCCTTTTGCCTTGATTAGAAAGTAGGACGGTCTTGCCGACATATTCCGATGTCAAATTGTAATTCGGGTCATATTCATTTATCTGAATGCTCTCGTGATCTTGGTCACTACTACCAATTGTAGAATTGATGGTCACACTGTATGATCTAAGTATTATTTCCCTAGAGTTTTTTAATACGATAGAATGCTCACCTGGAGTTAAAGAATAATTTAGTAGTTCTGATGAAGTCGAATACAAAATGTCATCTATGAATACTCGAAGTCCATCTCCTGAAACTGTATTGTTAATGAATAGAATACCGTTTTGAGACAAAATTGATCCATTGGTCAATCCTAGAATGGAAGGCTGATAAGAAATCTTAGAGAGATTGTGTCTGTGTTCACTGGCCTCTGATACTGCAAATGAATGCGTTACTGAGCCAATTGGAGATATATAGACGATCTCATAATTCCCAACTTCCAAAGTTCGCTCTATGGTCTCTCCATCTACATATCCTGATGAAAGGGTAGTTCCTTGTTGTATCAATTCAAATGCGATTGACCCTGATTTCTCCTGAATGATTGGTAAGAGATATACTCGATACGACAAATCATTGAGGATAAACTCATAATCACCTGATTTACTTACAAAGCGACTTTCTTGGTGTACGACTGTCTGGTTTTCAGAGAATACGAAAGTATATTCGCCAAAAGGTAAGTCTATGAGAAAAACTGTCTTCCGCTCTTGGATGAGCAATTGATCTCCTGATTTATCAAAAATTTGAAGTGTGATATTCCCCCATCTTTCAGTCCCATTGTTCCTCATTAGGCTTATCTTTGTCTCATAGAAACTGGTAGTAAGTGACAAGATCTCTCCTTGGTTGGTTATCTCAGGATTGTATCTTACCTTTATGTGATTGTACTCATCTAGCCTTCGGGATAATTTCTCAGCAAGAGCGAGTGGAGCAATAATCTCATCTTCAATCTGTTCTGAACCACTTAATACTCCTATGATCTTCATAGTTACTCCATTGTTAAGCAGAGAACCCTGAAAGAATACGACGTCCCCAATTTCGACATCCAGCCTGTTAGCTAAATTGGCTCCAATCCAAACAGATGCCCTATCCTCCGTTCTCAAGTCACTATCACCCCTAAGTGAAAACGTGGAGATCTCTGAAAAAGATGTAATATTTACACCGCGCATTAGTGCAGTCTGATCTTTGATTACACCAGGTATCATTAGTTCAGGGGATGTAATCTCCACCCCAGGGATTTGATTGAGGATCAGATCATATGATGCAGGAACTCTAGAGGTAAATGGTGTCTGAGCTGCCCTATCATAGATAATCACGACATTTTCT
>JAEOUB010000178.1 GCA_016839545.1 Candidatus Kariarchaeota archaeon
GTACTGGTCCATAACACCATTCGAGGTGGTGCAGGTGGATCGATCCTAAATGCAGAATTAGCCAAAATTGAGGGTATACTGTAATGGTAGAGGTATACAAGTTTGGAGGCACTTGTATGGAGAACACTTCCAAACTGGAGACAGTCACTCAAATCATTAAAAATTCTGAAAAACCACTTGTTGTTACTGTCTCCGCAGCCGCAGGTGTTACTAACCAGCTCAAGTTACTTCTTGACTCTGAATTGACAGAGGTTACAATATCAGAAATATTGACCAAATTAAGAGAACGACATATTCAGTTGAGCCATCTTGAGCAAGCACCGCCTGAAATTGAAGAGGCGTTGCAGAGATTAGAGAGATTATTACAAGGAATATCCTATACTGAGGATATATCTCCAAGAATAATTAGTTTGATAATGTCATTTGGAGAGAGATTAATCGGTCCAGTTTTGCAGACATATCTCAAAAAAGAGGGGTTAAAATCTCAAATTGTTGATGCTGAGAATCTAATCAGGACATCTCATAATTATCTCAATGCTCATGCCGATTTGGAGGTAAGTGAGAAACTTATTGAATCTCACCTCAGGACAACATTAAGTGATTTTGACGTTGTTATTGTACCGGGGTTCTTCGGTACATCAGGGGAGGAGATAACTCTACTGGGGAGATCTGGCACAGACTACTCCGCGACAATCCTAGCGTATGGACTCCATGCAACTTCTATAACAATCTGGAAGGACGTTCATGGCTTTATGTCAGCAGATCCAAATCTAGTGGATAATGCAAAGACAATACCAACGCTTTCTTACGAGGAAGCGGCAGAATTGGCATATTTTGGGGCAAAACTACTTCATCCAAGAGCTGCAAGCCCTGCCAGAATACGGAATATTCCGATTAAAATTCGTCATATCGATGACATGGCTTCGATTACCACAATATCCTCTGAATCCTCAAACAATCAAGGCATAACGAGTGCAGCTCATATGCAAGGATTGGCGATTATGAAAGTTTTCACAAGTATTGGCGGAAATACCAAGGGAGCGTTTTCCAAGATTTCTGGGGCAATTGAAGAAGCAGGAGGTAATCCCATATCTGTTTCTACCTCTCAGACCTGCTTTGCATTTTTAATGCCCGAGTTAGAGGCCCAGATTGTTCAGGAAGAAATAATGGATTTGGGAAGTTCGATTATAGACAGCATTGATGTAGTGGAGAATATGGCTTTGATCGGATTAGTGGGAGAATCTATGGGATCAAGAACTGAGATGGTACACTCCATTCTGGGTGTTTTGCAGACTGAGCGAATTAATATTGAAATGATTTCTGGTGGTGCAACAGAAAATGCCATTCAATTGGCAATTGCTGAAAAGGACCTCAAACGAGCTCTTGAAATTATTCACAAGAACTTCCTTGAATAGTCTAATCCGTGTTTTCATATTCTCTGCGATAACTCCATCATCAATGACATACTTTATACAATCACAATAAATTCCGAGAATATGGAGGCCAGTACAGTGTCAACGACACGATCATCTCCCAATTTCGGACCCTTGTTTATTGCTACTGCCGCTACACTATGGACAACAGATTTCATCAGCCGAGGAATTTTGCTTGGGAATGGGATGTTACCAGTCCATATTGTGACTCTTGAACATATTATTCTTGTATTGGTTCTCTCACCTTTCCTGTTCAGATTTTTACCCAAATTGAAAGAATTTACCACGAAGGAGAAAATTGCTATCACAATTATCGGAGGCGGAGCATCAGCTTTGGCCACCGTTTCCCTCACAGCAGGATATGGACTCAATTTCTTCGTATATGGACCAATTGTAGCACTAACACAACAATTTCAGCCAGTTGTTGCAATCGGATTAGCCTCTGTACTCCTGAAGGAGAGACTTCCAAGACACTACTATTTGTTATCTATCGTTGCGATACTCGGTGTTCTGGGAATGTATTGGCCGGTTGTATCACTACTTGCAATAAGTGGTCAACTCATCGAAATCCAGACTGGATTACTCGCTGCATTCTTCGGCCTTTCTGCCGCAATACTGTGGGGATCGGGAACCGTTTTAGGAAATTATCTACTGGTTCATTCCGAGACAAAGATTTCATATTTTGAGATGGTAAACTTCCGTTTCATGATCGGAATGGTTTTCCTAGTTATAGCCTCAGTTCTCTTCACACCCTTTGGAGAAGGAATAGCACTTCTCGGAGATTTTGAGAATCTGGGTAGTTTGCTCTACATAGCACTTGTCCCTGGACTCCTTTCTATGTTGCTTTACTATTTTGGATTGAAATCAACTCATGCCTCTGTAGCAACCCTCTTTGAATTGGCGTTTCCACTCAGTTTTATTGTTGTCATCCCTCTGATATTCCAAGAGGCTCAGATTGCACCAATTCAATATGCAGGTGCTGCTTTGCTGATTATATCCACTACAATTCTTTCAATCAAGTACAGCAAAGAAAGTGAAGTTATCGCCGAAGAAAGTACGTAGTAGGTTCTGCAATCAAGATACTAAGGGAAGTAACACGTAAATTGTATAATTTGTAAGCAATAGAGTATATAATTAAAGAAACCCATGTAAAATCATGGAAGACAACCCCAATCACCAAATTACAAGAAAAAACACGCGTCCCGTAATCTATAAAAATAAACAATCAAGAGGGCATAAGATGATCTTTTCCCGACTAAGGACAATCTATTTCCTCATTATTGTGACTACAATTTCAACAATAGCCACAGTCAGAGCTCATTCAGAGCATATCTCAGACTCACTTGATACCGGAGAGTCAGTCTCAGGACCACTCTCTCAGGTATTCATGGTTGCTGGAATTGGGATTTTTGTTTTTATCATGCTCAGTGCCATCTGGTTGATACGAAGGGAAAAATTGGATATTGAGAACCCAGAGTCCTATGGTGACAAGATCAATTCCTTTTCGATGAATGCCAGATTGTACATACTCCATATCCAGGGAATGAGTCTCACCTTTGGAGTACGATCAATTATCTACAATATCTATCTGCTTTACATCTTCCGTGAGGGGGTTAGGTTCTTTGGATATGATTTCAATGCCTTAGAATTTATTGGAGTTCTACTTGCAACTGGTTCAATAATTACAGGCATTATGGCTCCTTTCAATGGAATTATTGTTGACAAGCTGGGCAAGAAATGGAGCTTCATCATAGGTGACTTCATAGGTGCTTGTATGATCCTTGTCGTTGTTATTTTCCAAGAACCAGTAATTGTCATGGTAGCTCAAATTACTCGATCTGCAGTGATGAGCATTCATGGAATAGCCGAGGGACCTTTCATCTATGAGCAATCAACGGACAAGGAACGTGTACACCTCTTCTCTGTCTCTTCTGGAATGTCGACATTGGCATCGATGTCTGGAAATCTACTTGGTGGACTGGTACCATTTGTAATCGCTATTGCAGTTTTCAGTACCCCGATTGTAAATGGATTGGACTCAGTGTACGTGTTACAGGTTGGATTGTTTGTTTCCGTCCTTCTATGGTGGCTTTCCCTGGTTCCTGCTTTCTTTATGAAAGAAGACCCAGCATTGAAAGAAGCAGCTAACCAATTTTCAGTTTCTGCCAGGGTCAGTTTCAAGAATGTCACCAATTGGAAGACGATTGGAGTCTTCGTGATCTCATCAACATTCATTGGTTTTGGTGCCGGTCTTTTTGTCCAGTTCTTCTCCGTGTTCTTTCTTATCTTCTTTGATGCCTCTCCCGCAGAGATCGCCATAATATTTGCCCTTGGGAGTCTCTTTATTGCAATTGGGAATTTTGTATCACCAATTCTTGCAGAGAGATATGGCAAGGTGAAAATGATTGTCATCACAAGACTCATCGGTTCTCTCTTCCTGTTCTTCATCCCATTGACGAGTATTTTGGTAATTGGGGGTGTATTATACCTCTTCAGGGCATTGTTTTTCAATGCAACACAGCCTACTGAGGCAGCTTTGGCAATGGAAACAGTAAATGATGCTGAAAGAACTACGCTTGAAGCGTTGAGAATGGGTGGATCATCCATATTCTCTGCAATCGGATATTTCTGGGGTGGTTTCCTGCTGGGGTCAGGTAACTTCATTCTGCCTTTCTTCGTAGCAGGTGGCCTGTATCTTCTATCAGTA
>JAEOUB010000017.1 GCA_016839545.1 Candidatus Kariarchaeota archaeon
ATAGCTGTTCGGCCACAATACGTGAGGTGAAGAATGTGGGTATGATGGCAATGAGACCAATGATCCATCCCTCGAGGAGCAACTGGAATCTCAATTCACTACGCTTATAGCCGAATACGCCCAGAAGTGCCAGTTCTCGCTCTCTCTCAACAACTGCAATCAGAAGAGTGGTAAAGACACTAACCACTCCAACCACTAGACCAAGAGCCACCATCAGGAAAATCACGGCAGTCTGACTTTCGGAGAGTGCAACTGATCTTCTGACATAGGAGTCCAGGGTCTGAGCCAGCCGTACATCCCTATTGTTGGTATTGAGATCATCCTGGAATTCCTGCACGTCCACGTCATCCTGCAACTGCAGGAGAAGCTTGTCGGCGATGATCAGATCCTGTGGCAGGAAGCTGAAATACCGTGTATTGACAAGGTGATTGATATAATCAAAATCTACAAAGAATGCAGTACTCCACTGAATATCATTGGTTATACCAACAACAGTACCGTTGAACCTGACCCCAAAGAAATCGAAACTGAAATCGTCACCCATGTTGATGCCTTCCGAACCTTGAAGATATCTCGATATTACAATATCGGAGGAATTGAACTCATGCCACCTGCCCTCCAGCAGATTATCCTGACCAAAATCATACATTGTCGTATTGCGATAGAACCCTAACATATAGGTCAGAGTATCGGGTTGACCTCCCAACTGTACCAGTGAATTGGCAAAATACTCTCCTCGTCGTACCTCAGGTCGGTCCATGATATCGGTGGCAATACCATTTGATGGAGTACCCAGCAGATCATACCCGATATCCACCTCGATATCATAATCCACCCGGTCGTCATAGAAATCGGTGATTGTTTGACCGATCGAGTCATTGGTATACAGGAGTGACCCTGAGAAGGTCATAGCGATAAGAAATGCAACAATAGTAAGTGCAGTACGAGTGCGGTTACGTGTCAGGTTCTTGGCTGCTCCTCGTAGTGTCCTGGTGGGGAGAACACCACTGAACTTGAAGAGCAACCCACGGTTTTTGAGCTCAGTAGTTTTGCCTCTCATTGCCTCATAAGGCGTAAGTTTGATCAGGTTGGCCACCCCCAGGAAGGTGAAGAAGTAGGAAACCAGTGCTGCAGAAGTCAAGGTGAATATTATACTTGTCTGGCTGATATCATCGGCATATCCGATGAGTCCCCACTGCTCCACCAGAGTCTGGATAATCAGGCCAATTAGCACTTTGGATACTGCCAGCCCTATAGCAATGGCAATTATTCCCAGGATAAACATACGCAGGAAGAACGAGTACATGATCTGACGCCGACGTACTCCAAAAGAGTACATTGCCCCGATCCTGGTCTTCTGCTCTGTGATATAGCGGTTGGTCACGACAAAGATGACCACTCCTGCAACTAGGAAAATGAAAATTGAGGCTGCTGCCATGTACTGGCTGGTGAGATTGAGTGCATCGAGCAAAGCCTTCCGAAAACTGGTTTCCCTGACAAACCAGAAGAGAACAACATTGATCTCATCCTCCTGCAATTTCTCCTTGATATGATCTGATAAATCAATCAGATCATCCTGAGAGATGTCATACTCGAAATAGACCGCAATCTCATTGGCAAGACCCTCCAGACCCGCACGGTTATTCAGTCTCTCCATCCCCTCAAATGTCAAAAATGCAACTCCTGATTGAGAGAGCTCAAATGCGGAGTATTCAATCGATTTTATCAATCCCACAATCTGGTAGTCTACATTGCCAGCCCTGTGAAACAGGGTGAGTACATCATTGAGTCCCACACCTTCTGCATAGGCCAATGTATCTAGCACCACTATCTCAGTCGGAGTCTGCGGGTATCTTCCCGCAATCAATTCCAAAGAGGAGACATACGGTGGTGTATCAGGTGCCATTGCAATCAGGTCAAGATCAACCCATGTTGCCTCAGCTATGGTTCCTCCACCCTGTGATCGTATCTTGGATCCATCAAATATCCGTGGTTCCACCACTACCTGATCCTCTGCAATACCAAGATAGTCTACAATATACTCTGAAACATTGTCGGCCACTGATTTGTCATAGTAAGTATCGAAGAAGATATTGTAGTGAGCCAGATGATAATCTGACTGCTCGGTCTCAATGATCGTATTGAGGTTGGGTGCCACATTCAGGAACGCGATCGGAAACGTCACGACCATTATCACGGCCATAACCACAACCAATGAGCGTGTCTTATTGTGGAAAATGTCGCGAATTGTGGCTAGATACACCTTATCCATGATCAGACATCCAGTATTTTGCCAGATCTCATGTCGATAACACGGTCGGCGTACTTGAGTTGTGCCCGATCATGGGTTACCATGAGGACGGTACTGCCATAGGACTTGGAGACGTCACGTATGAGTTTGACTATCTCATCTGCTGTCTTGTCATCGAGCTGTCCTGTGGGCTCGTCTACCAGGATCAATCGAGGTCGTTTGGCCAGAGCTCGTGCAATGGCTACTCGTTGTCTCTCCCCACCTGATAGTTGAGAAGGGTATGATCCGTTTCGATCCTTTAGTCCAACGGATTCAAGAGCCTCCTCGGCTCTCTGGTGCAGTTCTTTGCCTTTGAGATTAACAAGTTCAGCAGCCATCTCTACATTCTCCAGGGCGGTTAGGGTTGGAATCAGCGAGTAGAACTGAAACACAAAACCAACATATTTCCTGCGAAAATCTGTGAGATCGCCGGGTTTTAGGCTGGATAGCTCAACGTCAGGAAGAATTGTAATAGAACCCTCATCTGGGGTATCCACCCCTCCAAGCATATTGACCAATGTCGACTTACCAGAGCCTGAGGGGCCAACAATTGCCACAAATTCTCCCTCATCGACAGTAAGATCCACGCCATCAAGTGCTTTGACGGTGGTCTCACCAAGATTGTAGTACTTTTTGAGGTTCGTTGCCCGTATCAGGGTCTGAGATACTGTCTGAGTCTCCATTTATCCCGTATTCATTCGCATTTTTCAGCATAAAAGAGATCGGATAGAGGGTGTTCAAATTCGATTTTGATGGAAATATTTGACTATTCGGACCAGTTTGCCAGTGCCATTTTGGTGGACAACTCGAAGATCTCGGTCCGTGTGATCCTGCCACCACTGAGATAACCCACAGCACCGTCTTTCTGCTTGACATTATCTATCCCCGTGACCTCATCCATGATGGGTCCTAACTCCCGTTCTCCAGTACCCAACAGAGTTGCAATATTCTTAGGTAATTTCATCAGCGTCTCACCACCAAAACTTCCCTTTGTACCATCTGTTACATAGGTGGTGCTGAAGAGATATAACTCTCCCTCCACCCAGCAGGCACCTCCCTCGTTGCCCACTCCAAGCCAGGATCCCAGCTCTTTCTGGATGGCAATTGCCCGGTTGCGTGCACCTATTCGTGCCTCCTCCTTGGACATGGGCATGTCTGATACTCCTGATGCAGTGCTAAATGACACGATCTGACAATCAGGCCAGTAGGACTGTGCAGCCCGAGTGACTGCTGCAACTTTGACAGGGTTGGTCGACCCAACTCCTATGATACGATCCACATCTGAGTTGGAAATCATACAAATATGAGTCTATTGGCACTCTTGTCTCAGAGTTGATCAGCAAATCATGAGTTGAGACTCAGCTTAATATTGCCCTTGCCAAATGTCGACCTGATGTCAGAGGAGAACGAGAGTCTTGCAGACTATCTCTCAGAGATTTACAAGAATCTCAACCTGATCACCTCAGATATCATCGGAGAGGAAGAAACTCAGGACATGGATGTCGATGGTACCATCCTAGTTGAAGCGTTGGAAAAGCGGTTCTCCGAATGGATGGGATCATTCTACAATATCCTGGTGTACCTGTTCTGCACCTCAGTAGCATTTCTCATAAGTTTGATCAACGGTGACTACATCCCACTTGCACTGACTATGTTTGCGGTCTTTCCCATCTACCTGTGGTTCACCTTTCTTTTCTCAATTCCCGAAATAACCCTCAATGGGCGTGTCGTGTTCTCACGCAAAGATCTCACACTAATAAAACAGATCCAACTTGCTCGGTCACTCTTTATTTTCTTTATGCGACAGCTGTATGAGAACAGCAAAATCGGGATTATGATCAGTTTTGGATTTATCACACTGCTCGGTATCAATATTATATTTGTCTATGTCTTGTAATGTGTATCAAGGATCTGTTGGGCCTCAGCAAAAAGATCATGACTATCTTGGAAAGATATGGGAGATACTGCTATCTTCTTGTTGAACGAGACCTGGTAGGTATCTCGTTCCTTATCGAAATCCTCACGTTTGTCCCCCCAGAGCCAGTAATACTTTGTGCCCGAAGGATCTTGGTTTTCCCTGAGGTAATTCTTGTATTTGTATGACTCAGGCTCAGCAATCACAATTTCAGTGTCCCCGTTAATCATATCAGGAAAGTTGATATTGACGAATACTGTCTCTTTCCAGAATTTGGGCGTTGCATGCTCAAGAAAGATCTTCGCCAGTTCAATACTGATTCTTGCAGATTCCTTTAATTCTCCAGGGAAGTCGTCTTTGAAGAAGAATTCTTCAGGAACATCCATTGAAAAGGCAAATGCAGGTATCTTTTGTAAGCCTGCCTCCATCGCCACCGCCACTGTACCTGATGTTAGAATACTATGAATAGAGGTATTCTCACCAGAATTGATGCCAGAGAGAACCACGTCTGGTCTCTCGTAGAAATGATTGTGGACGAAAATTCCATCTGCAGGAGTGCCGGTATAGGATTTGGCTGGTAACCCCGATCGTGTCGTGGTATCATCTACTCGTAGAGGGTGCTTGAAGGTCATTGCTTTCGCTCTACCGGTTTGCTGGGTTGATGGTGCAACGACATCCACATTTCCCCAGTGTTTTGCAGCAAGTGCAAGTGCATCTATCCCAATCGAATTGATACCATCATCATTCCCAATCATGATACGAGGCGACATGTGATCGTGGAGAATCAACTAATGAAGAGTATTGTGATGGTGAAAAGGAAATTCACTTGACTTTTAGATTACGATACTTAGTACATTGAGGATGCAATATCCAGCTCTTTGACCAGTTCCTTGTAGCGGTTTCGGATGGTAACCTCGGTGACGGAAACGACTTCAGCAATCTCTGCCTGGGTGAGCTGCTCGTCATTGAGGATGGAGCTGATGTAGATGGCTGCGGCTGCAAGACTGACAGGATCTTTTCCTGTGGTGATCTTCTCACGTTTGGCATCGTTAATCATCTGTTTGGCATCGGCTGTTGCCTTACCACTCAGGTTCAGTTCTGCTGCATATCGGCTCACATAGTTGATAGGATCTGCAAGAGGGATCTTGAGTGCCAGTTCAAAGAGCAGC
Source organism: Candidatus Kariarchaeota archaeon (assembly GCA_016839545.1). Classification (GTDB taxonomy): domain Archaea; phylum Asgardarchaeota; class Heimdallarchaeia; order Heimdallarchaeales; family Kariarchaeaceae; genus Kariarchaeum. Next base: position 5,375 of record JAEOUB010000017.1, read on the forward strand.
AGTCGGTAGGCACGACCAAGTTCCTTCTTGGACATGCGAGTCTCAGCTGCAATCTCATCAAGAGTACGGGGCAGGTGACGCTGACGAGCTGCGGCATACACGGATGCAGCAATCATCTCCTCGATTGATCGTCCTCGGATGAGGTTGGCATTGAGTGCTTTACGATAAATCAAAGATGCAGTCTCCTTCACAGAACGGGGGAGAGATAGCTGAGATGACAATCGGTCCAGTTCTCTCATTGCCTTGGTCAAGTTACGGTCCTTGGACGAGTGGATTCGAGATCGAGTATCCCACTTCCTCAGCCTGTAGAATTGATATTTCTGATTTTTAGATAATTTTCTTCCGTATGCATCCCGGTCTTCCTGACCGATCTGGGTGGAGAGACCCTTATCGTGGAGAGTAAGAGTCGTGGGTGATCCCACACGGGACCGGTTGGCTCGCTCCTCGGAAGAGTATGCTCGCCATTCGGGGCTATCATCAATGATCATGTCCTCGACAACTGCACCACAGTTTGTACAGATAAGTTCACCTCGCTGATTATCCTGGATCAGATCATTGGATCCACAATCAGGGCAGGTATTTTTAATTTCTTCATTTGCTTTTTTCTGGCTCATATGGCTTCCTCCTCATGCAATCCGGGAGAGTATATATCCAGCAGTCATTTCATTTTTTGAGAACCGCTAAAATGTATACTAACGTTTTCAGTCCCTCCCGGGAAAAAAGTTAGTTGCAAACGTTCATCTTCATACGCATTATATAAACTTGCCGATTAGTAACATATAAATAATGACGGTGCAAAAATATTTCTCGGATATTCTCCTATCAATATTTTCATACCTTCGAACAGACGGCGCTTTATAAATATCCTGCTTTCTGAGATATACGGGTATATGTGTCATTTTTTGATATGTATTGTTAAGTGTTCCAATAATTGTATAGTAATCTTGAGATCAAGCATTGGGTTAAATTAATATAATAATTATATTAATTTGGCACATGTATTCTCAGCCTGAGTATGTCCCCCCTGACAATAAATCATCTGGTATTTCATTGGGGAAAGTATTTATTTTCAGCACTACCGCAATATTGCTCCTCATCGGACTTGCTATTGCGGTTCAGTACGATCAGATCCCATGGGAAGAGGCTCGAAAACCCTCAGGTATCTCTAATTTCACTATTGCTCAGATTATGGCAATTGCTGCTAGTATCTTTGCCTTGATCTCAGGGATCATCTTCACTGCAATGATTGCATCAGTCAGGGCGTTTTCTGGTTTCACTTCCAGTATTAGTGACAGAATTGCGGCTTCGCAACATGTTTCCTCCAAGAAAATGCAAATGGTGGAGGAACCCGATTACTCTAATGGTTTCTTTGCCACAGATGTCGAGCAGTGGCATGATATGAAATTTTCCTTGAAAAATCTCGGTGAAGGAAAGGTCGAACAAGTGTATGGCAACCGTACTACATCTCAGCTATCTTCTGGTATGATGATAACCATTGGACTCTGGATTGCAAGTATCTATGCTGCCTATCTGGGTTATCCCAGATTTCTGATTCTTGTTACAACCGTGATAGTATTGGCTTCCTTACGAATGAACCGGTCATACTTGCAGCTTATCGCAAATGATATTGAGTTCAGAAATGTATTCACTACTCACAGATTATCAGTATATGACTTAGATCATATCGAGAGTGTGATCTACACCGTTTCTGGTGGACCTGGGAACACGGAGGGAAACCTAAGTGACAAGATAAGTTTTACGACAAAACAGGGAGACTCCCACAGTTTCTTCATCGCAGCCCACAATAGAGTACTTCTTCCCACAGTCAAGACATTTGCCTCAAACCACACCATTGAATTCGTCGAAACGTGGAAGAAGGGTCCTTCTCACAATTGAATGGTTATTGTATCTCAAGTCTTGAAAACCGGTTCTCGTACAGATCCTCAAAGATCGCTTCAATTCCAAATTCTCCTTTTACAGGTTCCTGGATGAAATTGACTCCTTTCGACCTCAGTTCTTTGTAAGTAGCCTCACAGTCTGAAGTTGAGAATGTCCACAGCGTTCCTCGGCCTATCTCTCGGTCCATCTCCTGTGTGATCAGCTCATTGTCACCGGCATGTGGTTTTCGCAGCACAATCCCAATCTCATTCTGCTTGGTAGGTGCAACCACAATCCAACGTGAGTCTGAACCGGTGGGTAAATCATGTTTTTTCACAAATCCAAGTTTATTCATGTAGAAGTCCAGGGCTTCATCTTGGTCTCGAACCAGCACACTCACGAGGATGAGCTTGTTGATTGGCATGTCTTATAGAACTCCTGTGTATTTTTAATCTATACTGAGATTCAATCCTCAATTGAACAAACCAATCACCACATCGCTGACTTTAGATTTTACTCCTCTATCAAGGCTACACTTAAGACTCTGAGCTTGAGAAATATGTAAATGAAACAGGCACTCCGTGTGGGCTGGCTATATCGAGGCTCAGGTGAGGTAATTGAGGATGGTCTTATCACATGGGAAGGGTCGCATATTGTGTACAGTGGCAAATACCGGGAGGAAGAGGCTGCAGATAGTAATCTGATTCACTATCCACGATCGATTTGTGTGCCTGCATTTGCCAATGGACACACTCATATCTCAGAGACATTGATCCGTGGACTGGTTGATGATGTTCCTTTGGAAATCTGGCTGTATGATCATGTCTGGCAGGTAGAACCTCAGATGACTGCGAATGACGCCTATGTTGGTGCTCAGCTAGGAATTGCAGAGATGGTGTCCAGTGGTACGGTTGCCTTCGTTGACCAGTTCTATTATTCTGATCAAATCGCAAGAGCAGTAAGTGAAACCGGAATGAAAGCCTATCTGCATCCCTCAATTTTTGATAACAATCCAGAGACAGGTACAATCGAGGCTGGCCTGAAAGAAAACCTCCGGGTTTTTGACAAATGGAACAATTATGAAGACAGGATCAAAATTGGCTTCGGACCTCATGCGCTGTATTCTGTCCCTGAGGATACATTTACAGAAATCTATCATGCAGCAGACGAGCGAGATACCTGGATTCATACCCATGTCTCTGAAACCACAACAGAACGTGCAAATGCGTTGAAAACATGGGGTATGTCCACAGTAAAGAAGTTCAACGAGATGGGTGTGCTTGATCGGATATTACCTGCAAATGGAGTACATATGGATGATGAGGATCTCCAGCTTATTGCAGATCATGGGTTGCCAATCCTACACAATCTTGGTAGTAATCTGAAGATTGGATCGGGTATTGCCCCCGTACCCAAAATGCTTGATTTAGGCATTCCAGTTGTTCTTGGCACAGACGGCAATGCATCAAACAATGATCTTGCGGTTCTTGAAGAGATCAGATTGGCAGCACTCATTCACAAAGGCATTCACCAGGATCCCACACTGCTTCCTACCAGGACTGTGATCAATATGGCCACTTCAAACCATCAGACCATATTCGGAGAAGTCTACACTGGTACTCTAAAGCATGGTCATCCTGCAGACATTGCAGTGTTCAATCTTGATACTGTCAGATCCCGACCTGTGATAGATCCTCTGTCCAATCTGGTATATTCTATCTCTCCTACCGATTGTCAGCTTACTATATCCAATGGCAAGATCCTGTATCAGGATGGGGAGTTAACCACTGTAGATCTTGAGCCTCTTTTGAAGAAGGCACAGTCAGTAAGCGAACGAATGATTGCCGATGCTGACTACAAGAGATATTAGTGTCTTTGATGTGTAAGATAATTCTTGGCTTCAAGCGGGTTTCCAATCATGTGGCCACTCTCAACTTTCTTGGTATTGAGGTAGAATTCATTGAATTCATTGGCCTCAAAGACATGTTCAACATGCTCTGAGATGACCACTCCATGCTCCTGAAGAGCTTTGAGTTTATTTGGATTATTTGTCATTAATCTCACAGATTTCATACCCAGGCTCTTGATAAGATGAGCTGCAAGGTGATAATCTCTCTCATCATCCTCAAACCCGAGAGCCTTGTTTGCCTCAACTGTATTCATCCCCTCATCCTGAAGCTTGTATGCCTTGAGTTTGTTTGTTAAACCAATTCCCCTTCCTTCCTGTCTGAGATTGAGCAGAGCACCTACCCCCTCGTTCTCTAGTGCCTGTCGTGAGCCCTCCTAGTGATCGCGACCAGCACCGCTTCGCGAGCCGTG
>JAEOUB010000179.1 GCA_016839545.1 Candidatus Kariarchaeota archaeon
AGAGATACAGCAGGGACAACAATTCATGGTAGTTCCAGTTCATCCTTTTGAAACTATGGTGCGAAGCTCAAAATTTCAAAAATATCCTGTTGGGTATCTGATGACCTGTAAATACAAGGAAGTCAGCAAGACACACAAGAGTGATATCAATTGGAAGAAATTTGAGGAGGAATTGAAGAATGCCTTTACTCCAATTTTTGATGCCTTTGATCTAAATTGGGACTGAGAGATCGAATTGCAGACAAGTTTGGATCAGTTTATCTAATTTTCAATCAATAATTGTATCAAGGGAGAAGAGAGATAATTGTGGGTAGTAATTTGGAATAAGTGATCTTTTGAGTTCATTCTTTGTTGAGTCTTCGCCACAGGATACTCATATCAGTTGCCATGAAAATAACTTTTCCAAGGTACCCTGACGGGATTGCCTTGATTACATCCAGCAGATCAGGATCCTCATTGATATGACGGATGAGCTCTGAGCTCTTCTCATCCTGTTCTGTCAGATAATCAAGAGCGAATGTACGGAATTCTTCGGGATCGATTTTCTTACCCATCAGAGAAGATACAAGCTTGGATATACTTTCCAATTCAGCTCTACCTTCCTCTGAATCCCAGCGATCCATCACTTCCGGACCCTCGTAGAAGAATGCTTTCGCTGCAGGACCGTACAAGGTCTCAACTGCGCGGCTTCCCTGGGTCATCCGCTGGCCAACCTCTATGACCAGTTCCAGTTCCATGAGTTTCTCAATATAGCGGTAGATGGTTTTCAGACCTCTATCATGCTTGCCAGTGGATTCATTGTAGTAGAGCTCATGGATCTCTTTTACTGACATGTACTTGTCTTTCAGAGCATGCATTATTGGCTTGTATTCTTTCATGGTGCCCATGATCTCGTAGTCAAGAACTTTGACAGTGATTGGCTCATTGATAATCATCTCGTTGACTACAGGTGGATCTTGAATCCCATCTTTCACGTATGACAATAGAAGAGACAGTTTAATAAGTTTTCTCATTTGAAATAGATCTTGTTGTCTAAAGTTCACATAATAATTGTCAGCGCGTGACAATGCTTAAGTAAGTCTATAACAATACAGAGAATCAGAATGGCAATCGCAGAGAATTTCGATGACAAACCATCGGGCAGGTTTAATGCCTGGCTTGATCTGCCTCCTTCTGCAGAGGAAATCCTCAGAAGACTGCAAGATCCTAAAGCCTTCAGGCAGACTGCAGACAAATACGTCACCTACCTTCAGAACAACCCCAACGCAGTGTTACTTAGACCTGATCAGCTCCTGTTTCTTGGTCGTAACTTGGAGATGGATTTCAAAATCGAGCAAGCTCTGGTAATTTACCAGATCTACTCGGTGCAATTTCCCGAACGTAACGAGGGTTGGGTGGCTCAGGCCAAGCTGGAGAAACAGCGTGGCAATCTCGCTCGTGCTCTGGTCCTCCTGCAGGAGGCACTTACCACAACCGATTGCTATCGAGCAGATATTGAGGCTGAACTGGTGTATCTGCGCTACAGCCTCTATGCTCAAGAAAAATTGTAGGAGATAATACAATGTACACATTTGAAAACTATAAGGAAGAATATCTTGAAGACCAGCACAAGCTGGTTACCACCTACCGTGCCACCAAAGGATGGGACTGGTTTGCCTATCCCACAGTAGATCAGCTACGGCAAAATTTCTCAGGTGATAATTTCACTGCAGATACTCGGCACTACGCGTTCGATTCAGGTAAACTGATAGGGTTTGTCAGTTCTGCAATTCAGAACCAGGAACAGGGATTGGCTAATTTGCAGTTCCCCTTTGTAATTAATGATTCAGAGGAACTTCAGAAGGAGTTACTCGATCAGGCAATCACCTCTCTGAGAGCAAGAGAGGCAAAGGAAGTGGTTTCCAACATTCCAGCACATTGGAAAGGAGCGGGAGAGAACCTTGAAAGACTCGGTTACTCCAAGGGAGACGTGGTCAATAATCAGATCAATATCTACGGCAAAAATTTTGACTATAGTAATTATCAGCCTGAGGAGTACGCCCTTTTCAGTGAGGTTGATCCAGTTGCAGATCGTGAGGCTCTGATTGATGTGTTTGAGACGGAGATGACGCAAACTCGAGAACAGATCGGAGCAGTCATTGATGGTTGGGCAGAGAATCCACCCCAGAACCTTCTCTTCAACACTATCGTCAAAGTTAATGGAAAAATTGTGACTCATTCCATGGGATTTGAGAATCCTGCCAGTGGCATTGCCTCAATGACTCACATCTCAGTTTATGATGAAGAATACACCCATTTACGGGAGATCCAATACAAGTACCAAGCTCAGAGATTAAAGGATCAAGGGTATGATAAAATCCGCATCTTTGGATTCCTCTCCGATCCGAGTCAAGACTATAACTTTGAAGGGTTAATAGTGGATCCTGTAACACAGTACAAGTTAACGATCTGATATCTGCGAATCGAGACCTATTTCTTCTGACCACACTTGGGACAGAAATTCGAATCAGCTGGAATGGCATTACCGCAGTTGGTACAGGTTGTCTCTATGGTACCGCTGAAGCTCACCGGTTCCACCGCAGGTTGTGTCGGTTCTCCTCGTACCATGCCATCAACTGGATGAGGGACATAGATGATTGGAACAAAGAGATTGATATCTGTTGCCATCCGTTTGTCAAGTACCACTTTGAGGGCATGGGAAATTCCAAATCCCATTCCAGAAGTGGTTGGAAGATATCCCGGTGGGATATGTAAATCCAATCGAGGGGGGAGATCTTCTCCCTCCCAGAGAATAAGATTACGGAATTCCCGTTCTGATCTACCTCTGGCAGTTCCCTCCATTGCAGCCTCAAATTCAATCCGGATTTTTCGAAATCCCTCATTAAAATCAGGTTGCGACTCTAGATACAGAGGAATGGTCTCATCTCCATATACAATCTGACCTGGAATACTTGCACGCAATCCGGCCATCTCATCAGAACTAGGCTGATTTGGCACATTGGGGAAAGCCCGGATATCAATCTGTCTGTCTATGTTGGTGTCAGACCCCCAGCTAACATCAAATTTGATTGAGGCAAAAGCAGTCACAGAAATATCCAAGTCGTGACCATCATAGAATACAATGGCCGGCATCTGGTGAGGCAATTGCACCTGGAGCTGGTACCCCATTCTCACTTCTTCAGCGGGGAGTTCTATATGATTGCCAGCAATCACAAATTGCTCTCTGACCGTACGTGTCGAGCTGTGAGTGCTCCCGCTTGAGGTGTGGGTAGTGCGATACCGCACAGCAACCTCCTCTATAACCTCTATAGTAAGTTCTACATCTCTAAGGCGCTTATGTAAATCGCCTTGTATCTGAAAGGTGGCAGTGATAGTGTCGCCGGGCTGGTATACCTCCTTGTCAAATGTGATGGTGCCATCCATTATCAAGGTGGAAAGATAGCTGAGATAATATTTCTTTGCCATTGATGTGGAAGTTAGATGATCAAATCAATCAATTCTGTCACTGTGGTGTGATATCAGTCCTTGGAGTAGTCTCTTGAAGTGATAAGAGTCAGAATGAACAGGACAACAGCCAGAACAGCAAGTAATGTCAGTTCATAGGTCAAGTGCTCGACACCCCATCCTTTCAGCATTATACCCTCAAATACGACAATACCATAGGTCAAGGGTACAATTTTTGATAGCAGTTGTATCGCTGGTGGAAGGCTTGGAATGGGGATCAACATACCTGAGATTGCCAGTGATGGAATTGCAACGAGAACTGCCATTTGCACGCTCTGTAACTCATTTTTTGCAAAGTTGGAGAGGAGGAAAGCCAAGAGAATATGGACTATCCCGAACAGGTATGCAGTTCCAAATAAAAGCCATATCGAACCCTGAACAGTGGAGCCAAATATGAATATCGCTATGCTGATCACAATAGAAGTCTCGAGAACGGCAAAGAATGAGAGACACAGGACATACCCAAGTATCCGCTCCATTGGTGACAGGGGGGTTGAGAAGAGTCTTGCCTTGGTATGACCCACGTCCTCACGTATTGCAATGATTATTGAGATGATAATTATCAAGAATGATAGTATGTATCCCATGACCATGGGAACTGATGTGTCCAGTCCTGATAACTCGACACCGCCATAGGCATTGGTCTCATTCAATTTGATCCCCTGACCGGCAAGTAAATCATCCATCAGCTCCTGTAATGCATCATTTAGAGCACCATAAATCGAAGCTTTCATACCAGGTTTGGTAGAATCGATGTACACTGTTATTTCTCCGCTTTGTTCTTCAATAAGTAACTGAGAGAAATTTTTGTCAAAAAGGATAGACGCATAATAGTCAGAAGTTTCTACCCGGTCAATACCTGATTCATAGCTTTCTTCCAAAATCAGTACTCTGTCATCTTCTTTCATGATTTCTACAATTTCCTCGGCTAAATTGATTTCAACACCAGGCAATGGCTCTGCACCCTCATCTTGTATATCAATGACAATTGGGACATTTTTTATCTCTCCTGAAAGGGCGGCACCAAAGACC
>JAEOUB010000180.1 GCA_016839545.1 Candidatus Kariarchaeota archaeon
CAATTGCTCAGGCAATGGACAGAGATGCATTAGCAAATAGCCTGAACCAGTTTGTGTTCCCCATAAATGTTCCACCATCAGTCTATCCTAGCATGAGTGGGTTCTACACGGATGAATATGCCATTCCCTACGATTATGGAAATGCTCGGGACCTCATGAGGTCTGTGGGATATGAGGCTGATGATACCAATGTGTATCCTGTCCCAGCGAGTTTAACGACTACTCAGCTGATCAGCATAACAGTTGACCAAGTCGCTTTCGCTTTAGTCCCGGTTCTCTGTGGTATCTGGGGCAGTAAGAAGGTAGCAAGAGCCAGGAGAATATAATAATGTCTTAGTATTCACGGAAGTATCCACAGATTGTTAATGGCAAAAGGAATACAGTACTTGACACGAGTGATGATGATCATGCAACACTCTAAGCGCCTAATCATCGCAAATGAAGAAAACATGTCGTGACTGAGCTCGTGTATTTTCTACTCAATCAGAGCAAATCATAAGAATTGATACATAGAGAGGAAAGAGTGAAGATCTCTGTCTCCTCAGTCTTGTGGACACATACCATCTCTACATTACTGATTGCACTCACATTTGTACTCCCTATGTCTACTGGATTGAAATTTGTCATCTCCATTCTGTTTTACCATGGAGTGATGGTAGTGGCGTACTATCTCGACAAGCTTGACATACGCCGCCTCCAACTCTTCTCTCTGCTCATCAGTGTCTTCATGGTCTTCCCAGACTGGGTTCTCTCACGGCAGTTTGATGTTCTTGTCTTTCCTGAGGATGGTCTTCCACAGATTGACACAGTTGCAATCTACATGCTGGCACTGTGGAGTCTACCAGCCACGATGATCGTCCTCTCAGGGGAACTGGCAAGAGAGCGGGGAATGAATCCCTGGCTCATTGTATCATTGACCACACTGATTGTGTTTATTGGATCAGAGGCGACCCTGTGGGTACTGGGCTCATGGTATGCTCAGAATGTCTTCCTTATTGGTCATTTGGCACTGTATATCATCATTCCCGAGCTCATATTCGGACTATTAGTATACATTGCCTTCCTCCGACAGCTGGATGATCCCAAGAGCTTCATCCTATCGCCACCTCTTATCGCATTGATCTACACAATTGCATCATCAGGTTTTCTCCTCCTGTTTCAAGTAGTTCTCCCCGGATAGAGTGTGGTTTTGGGTAATAAAGGCAGAGGAATCTACCCCGTTGATGGCATGAATTTATAAACCGGACGAGCTCTTGGAGAGATAGCAATCCTATGGAGAGTGTAAAATCCAACTCCTACCCGGAGCAGAGTGTGGATATTATGGACGATGATTTTTATGAGGAGCTCATAGAGACCTTCATCCTTGAGTTTGAAGAGCTCATAGAGATCTATTCCCATGCTCTGAAAACTATTAACTCAGACCGGCAACAGGCAATAAAAGACCTCTTCCGTGTCTATCACACCCTCAAAGGAGATGCATCGTTCTTTGAGCAGTATGCACGGTTTGCAGAATTCGCCTCTCATTACTGTGAGTTACTCAGACCCCAGGATGACTCAGTTCTGAATAATGATCAACTCATCCACCAGATCAGGTTGAATCTCACACCATTGACCGCTGCTGTTCGTGCCATGAAAATGGGAAAAAGTTTGGAATCTTTTCATTTCGATCATCAAATGAAGAATTTTTAGTGATAGTAGAAAAATCTTCTCCATCAGAGGTTGCAAGAAGTTATATAGCGAATTGAGCAGATTCCTATAATTCAATGGCTATCCATGATTTTATTATGAAATTTCCATCATTGACCCGGGTATTGAATTTTATCACTACTCACTATTTTACAATTCATCCCCCCAGGTCATACACTCAAGCTTCTGTATTCAATCCGCCATTGATCTCACCTGTATTCAATATGAACTTGTCACAGGATGCTCATGGCATCAGGATCACAGCAGGAAAACCACTCCCCATCAGTTCAGTTGATTCTCGTCAGAAATTGAAAGGAGACACACCTCAACTTGACATTGATGTTAGTGGTGACAGTATTGATATTGGTCTACCCGGAGGTCAACTCGATCTCAGGTTTGCCCATACCAAGGAGTGGTTCAAGATTGAACTCAACCACCAATTCGATGCCATCTACGGACTGGGTGAGAAAAACGGAGGGATGGATAAGATAGGCAAGAAGTGGGTCTTTTGGAATTTTGATGATGCAAATTTTGAAGCCACTGACGATCCACTCTACAAGTCCTATCCACTGATGGTGGCCAGGTCAGGAAACCATTGGATCTCCATTATTATTGACTATCCTGGCTACCAGCAATGGGACTTGAGAGATCAGTACACTGCTAATTTTCATATCCATGATCATGATTTTGTTCTCGATATGATTGTGGCCAATTCATTACCAGAACTTCTTGCAAAACAACTTCAGGTACTTGGCACCATGGAATTACCTCCATTGTGGTCTCTTGGCTATCACCAGTGTCGCTGGAGCTATTTTCCAGCAGATAGAGTCAGAGAGATTGCCGACGGGTTCCGTTCCAGGAAGATCCCAATTGATGCCCTGTATCTAGATATTGACTACATGGAGGGGTTCAGATGCTTTACAGTTGCGGAAAAATTCGGAGATCTTGGTAAACTCATCAAGGACCTACATCGCCAGAATATTTACGTTGTTACCATGATTGACCCTGGCATCAAAAGAGACAGCAACTATTTTGTCTACCAGCAGGGTGTGGATAATGACTTCTTCATCAAGCGAAAAGGCAAGATCTATCATGCTCCTGTGTGGCCTGGTAAATCTGCATTTCCCGATTTTATGCACAGCGAGGTGCGTGACTGGTGGGGTCAGCTCTATGCAGACTTTGTAGAGTTAGGCGTAGATGGGTGCTGGAATGATATGAATGAGCCGTCTATCTTCACACTCTATCGCACCATGGTTTCTGATGCAGTCCATACCCTTGATGACGGTCAGGAGGTGGATCATGGAGATGTCCACAATCTCTTTGGGCAGAAAATGGTACAGGGAAGCTATACAGGCCTCAAACATTTGCAAAAAGGCAAACGTGTCTTCCTGCTGTCACGGTCTGGATATCTAGGTTCACAGAAATATGGTTGGATATGGACGGGAGACAACAAGTCAGACTGGGATCACCTGCGACAGTCTATCCCTAAACTACTCAATTCAGGTCTCTCAGGTCATTTTGCGAATGGACCAGACATCGGTGGCTTTCGAGAACATACCACAGGGGAGCTCTATGCACGTTGGATCCAGCTGGGTGTATTCTACCCCCTGATGAGAACTCACACCGTGAAATTTGTTGAGAGCCAAGAGCCGTGGTCATTTGGACCAGAGGTGGAAAAAATTGCCAAGGAGATGATTGAGCTCAGGTACAAGATCCTCCCCTATATCTACACCTATTTCGAGGAAGCTTGCCGGACCGGGATACCTCTTATGCGTCCAATGTTCCTTGAATTTCCAGAGGATCAGACCTGTTATTCCCCTGAAATTGTTGACACCCAGTTCATGTTTGGACCTGACCTGCTCGTAGCCCCAGTACTGTATCCCAATCAGAGATCAGTCAAGGTCTACTTGCCAGAGGG
>JAEOUB010000181.1 GCA_016839545.1 Candidatus Kariarchaeota archaeon
ATGAAATGCATCCATTCTGCGATTGGTGTCGGCGAAAGAGATCTCGTACCTGCGATTATCAAAAACAATTGGGTTAAGCAATTCAGAAGGGCTTGCACTATAAAGGATTGCATCCTCAGGTAAGAGAACTGAATAGCTCATATCTACATTAAAGAAAGGATCATCATCCCCAAAATCAATTACAGGTTTGGAGAACTCCAACCAGAACCGGTCGAGCCAGACGAGCATATTGGAATTGTTATGGACAGTATAGGGACGCTCTAGCTCATAGTTGAATTTTAGACCTGGATTATCTATCTTGAAACGGTTTGGTTCCGTATCGTACGCTAATTCATTCCCAAACTCGTCATAAAATGTTAAAGTTGCAATTTCAGTGTCAGTATAGACATAGATGAACTCCCTCTGAGTAGGAATTTCCATGGAGATATACTCTGTAAGTTCAAGGTCTCTTCCAAGATCGTAGACACCCTCCCAGATTACTCTGTCCTGCTCAATTATCTGACCATCTGCCATCATCACAGGTGAGAAGAACAGCGGAAAAATGATTATTGCACTCAGAAACAATGATCGTACTGGTACTTTTAGAGGTGGATCAGTCTCAATATCAGCTACTTCCCTTCGAGGCAATTCCTTCGCGCGTTTCAAATCTGTTTCAAATTTCCTTCTAGCTAACAGATATGCGAAAAATACTGAGAATAATGAAAGTATAATGGCAAGGGTTGCCATTACTGCAAATGATTGTCTGATGAGATTAAGCCGATTGATCTGATCCTGCTGTTGTCTTTGGTCTTGCTGATTTTGATAGACCTGTTCTGTGAATGCTAAGAAAATTGCGTCATATGTGTATGTTACAGAAATCATCAGAGGATCATGTTTTGAATCCATCTCACGGTTGAGGTATTCCCATTCAAGCACAAATCTTCCGTCTGAAGTTTTATCTAAGGGTGCAAGAAACCCATCATCTATCGGTGCATAGCTTACAATTCCGGCACCTTGGGGAAGGATGATAATATTTGAGTAGTCAGTTCGAGCAAAAGCTGGCTCTCCATCGATATCAATAGAGAAATCAACTGATTGAGAGTTGAAAACCACAATAAATCCTGTGTCTTCGATCACATCTGGTTCGTAGTATGATTCAATTTCATACTGAAAGGAACGACCTTCTGGTACAATACGGTAAGAGTCTCCACGATCCTCTACACAATTTGTTACAAATCCAAACGCCCCTGTACAGGATTCCTGTATCTGCATTGGATTTTTTGTCTCGAAATCTCTAAATTCCGAATTTATAACGAGGGACGTGTTGACAAAGAAACCCAATGGACTTCCTGCCAGCTCCTCCCAGAAAATGACACCGGTAAAGTGAGCGATAGGATCTTGGTCACCCACCGGTGCATCATATATTGCAGACTCTCTGATCACAACATTTGTGGGGTTACTCGGATTTATGGGTTCTTCAGTTATCTGATCTGGTTCAATATAGGAAACAGGAGTTTCAGGCCCAATGGCATACACTCCACCTACCATGAATACTGGCAAGATTAGAAGAAACAGAATAAGTGCAGATGTGCGATCCATTGTTAAGGTACCTCAACTAGACAGAGGGAATGTCGATATTTTTCATGACCCGAGTGATAATCGCATCAGAATCAATTCCTTCAAACTGCCACTCGGGAGAAACAGAAACTCTGTGACGTAAGACATCACGGGCGACTCTCTGAATATCTCCAGGATTGACATAGTCTCTTCCTTGAAAGAGAGCGTGTGCCTTACCAGCAATGGCAAGCCATAACGATGCACGAGGTGACGCACCTAGTGTGACTTCCTCACTCTCCCTTGTTGTTTGAGTTAAACGTACGATATATTTCATCAATTCCTCAGATAGTTTGATATCCTCACGTACTGTTTTTTGGATTTCAAGTATTTCGTCCTGGGAAATGACAACTTCAAGCTCATCTAAGAGATCATAGGCATCTGTTCCTGAAGTGTATCTCCGGACGATTTCTACCTCCTCATCCTCTCCAGGATAATCAACAAGGACTTTAAACATGAAACGGTCAACCTGAGCCTCGGGTAAGGGATAGGTACCCTCCTGCTCAATTGGATTTTGGGTTGCCAGTACCAGAAATGGCTTTGGAAGTGAATAAATATGGCTTTCAGCAGATACTTGACGTTCCTGCATTGATTCAAGCATTGCTGCTTGAGTCTTTGGAGGTGCACGGTTAATCTCATCGGCAAGGAGTAAATTAGTAAAAATTGGTCCTTTTGTAAATTTAAAAGTACTATCACTGGGTTGATAGACGCTCACTCCGGTGATGTCACTCGGCATGAGGTCTGGAGTGAATTGTACACGTGAAAAATCCAATCCGAAAACTTTCGCAAGAGTTCTTACCAACAGGGTCTTTGCAAGCCCAGGAGCTCCTTCAAGCAGAATATGACCATCACAGAGCATTGAGAGTAAAACATTTTCGACAATTTCATCTTGACCTACCACTACTCTTCCAATCATTTCTTTTGCATCTTGCAGTTTCTCAGAAATCTGGTTGATAGTCATTTTACCCATTTTTAATCAATCTCACACTAAGATTTGTTCAAATAAATAAGAATACTTGTGTACAGGAAGTTGGAATTCAGTAATGTCAATGGATTGAAAAGTTCAAAATCGATCTTGAAGTGCAAGAAAGAACCCTTCTCCAAGAAGAGCAATGACGAATAGTACCAGATCGAAGAGAAATATTAAGAGAGTGCGTATTTTTGCATGATCGGCTGATTTTTCATTGTTACGACCAAATATTGGGGCGAGCTCAACTATCTGAAAACCAACCACGTACAGACAGACAAGTCGGTAACTCGTTGCCAGAACCTCAGAGCTAGCATTGATGTAGAAATTGAGTAGAAGTAATCCTAGAAGAGAAATTATCAAGCCTGAAAAGAAATGCATCCGGGGAAATACTGAACCTGCCAGATAGTTTTCTCTCGATGTATTTTGATAGACCAATCCTTGGGGTGAGGGAACCCTGAGAGTGATAGTTTCAGGCACGTTACTCTCATCTTCATTGATGCGGAATCTGTGGGGGAGAAGTGTCAGAAAAAATGACGAGAAAACAACAGATGTGTTGAAATCAAACTCAGACGCATTTGCCTCCACTTGTAACCCTTTATCTCGTAGAAATAACTTCTGGATACCAATAATAATTGGTATGATGATCAGATACATTGGGATAGGAATCAGAAGTGAGGGTAGATTTGGAAATGAGTTGAATAGGATCAGATATCTGAAAACATGTGAGATCATCGCAGCGGCAACCAAATATCCAATCGGTTTGAGCTCCTCTCTGACAAACCATTTACCACTTGCGGAACGAATATCATTAGGAGTCGTCATCTGCCAAGATTTCTGTTCTTGAGGTTCCATTCGCTCTCGGTACGTAGAACCATACACAGGTGCTGGTGAGGCAGATTGACCTGGGATAGGTTGGATGGGAGCAGCTACAGGAGCCTGGACAGGATCGTTTGCTTGTGTAGCAAAATTACGGCCACATTGTGTGCAAAATCTGGCGTTAGCGCGAGTGACAGGGTTGCCACATTGCGGGCAGAATTTTGGAGTTTCAATTCCTCTATCCTCATCACTCATGTATCCATCACAAGGTTGGATAAATATGAATACATTGGAAGGGGTGTTTCCAATTTTCTATCAATGTCGCTTTGGACTGACGACAATCATTAATGAGAGATGAAAATCTGTGAATTGTGGAAAATCTCGTTGTTTCAGAAAATGAGTACAAGACAAGAGAGAGTGAATTATTAGAAAAAATTGGAGTTGACTTTGCCGTAATTTTCAATCGAGCGGATCTGTTTTACTACTCCAACACAGGATATGATGGAGTCGTTACAGTCTCAAACAGTTTGCAGAGATATGTACGAAGAAATATTG
>JAEOUB010000182.1 GCA_016839545.1 Candidatus Kariarchaeota archaeon
ACCAATGATTGGATCCTCAATGAGGTATTCCTGACGAGCATAGAAATCAGTCAATTCTCTATTAAGAATTTCAAATTCTTCCAATGAGGTATGTGCGGAGAGCAGATAACCATCACTGTTCTTTGAGACAAAGAAAAATGGATTTAGTGTGGTACGAATGAGATCCACTGCCTCATCTCGTTTCTCCTGACTGATCTTGGGATTGAACCTCCTGAATTGAAAGACCAGATGAGTCATTCCCAGTTTTGTAAGGTTTGGGACAACTCGAGGAAGCAAGAGTTCAGAACTGAGGAATTTCCGCTTGGCATTGGCGACAGTGTTCCTGGATACACCGACCTCATCTGCAATTAGTGTGTCTGTTTCATCAGGATGCTTGATGAGCCCCATGAAGACCTTTCTCTGTGCTTTCGTGAGTTTCACTTTTTTTACTTTGCCACCTCGTACAGATACTCTTTCTGAGTAGGGGAGAGCGGCAAAACCGAAGATCTTTGCAACTATTGACTCATAATCGAGAAATGAGTGAATGCGGCTGATCTCAAAGGGATAAGCAATCACTTGAAGTCCATCTCGTGAAAGAAACCTATTCTCAATGAACACCTTGTTGAAAGCTTCCAGGTTCTTCGAGTATTCTGAATAATTTTCAGAGACGGAGATGGAGTAGTAATGGTTGTTTTCTGATATCTGAAGAATATCCTCGTTAAATTCACGAAGCATCTTCCCCGCAACTCTCTCTCGTTCTTCATGATTGGAGAACCGGTTTAGCTCTCCAAACTGGATCATATTCAGTTCAAACCCCAATATTGGGAAATTTGGTACGAAATATCTGCGGTAGTAGTCATTCTCTTTGAGTCTATTCTTAATACTCGAGAATGTACTCTTCTTCATCCCTATTCTCCCATGGATCTCATTATCAGCAAGGTCTGGCCACTTTATCAGTGAGTGTAATACTCTTGCTTCATTCTGACTGAGATCAACGTTTGCCTGTTCACTCATGGCGATATTCTATGAAAACTTCACTTTTATATAAATACTTCATTAAAAGCTAAGTTCCGTCCGTATTTCGTATGTTTGTACGATTTCGTATTTTTTTGATAATAATTGTAGTGCAAAATAAACAGCACTTAGAGACTACCTGTAGACAGAATTTGACAACTCGACTGAGAGACTTCAAGCCTGAAGCTCGTATATCTCTTCAGTTCCACCTTCCATTTCTTTGGATCTGAGAAGCCTGAGGTGACCCATTGGAGTTCCTTGATAGAGATCAACACCATCTCTTCCAAGGAGTTTGGAAGACCGGAATATTCTCATTCGTTCTACAAGTCGATGAGTGATGAGCGAAGAGATAACTGCAGAGCCTCCTTCGATCATGATATATCCTGTGATCTGATGTCTCTCAAGATAGGCCTCGATAAGATCAAGAGAATCTGTCTTGTATTCTCGGTGCATATCAAGTAGTATCTCGTTTGTATTAGGATGATCTACAGCAAGGCTTTCTGATCTCAGAACCAGAATTGGATTGTCAAAATTGAAAATCCTTTCCTTACCTGAAAGAAGATTCTTGGGATCTAAGATTATTCGCAGCGGATGGTGTAGCTCTGTTCCACTTGGAAGAAAAGTGCTGTTTGTGAGTAGTGAAGGATTATCCACCTTGATTGTGTTCGCACCTACCAAAATCGCAGCAATCTCATTTCTGAATGAATGAACAACTCGCCAGTCTTCTTCTGAGGAGATTTCTATCTGCTTGCCTTCAATTGATAATTTCGAGTCGAGACTGACGGCACAGTTGATAAAGTAATGTCTGCTCTTACCAGGAGAGATATCAAGGTACTTTGCCATCATGATATTATCAATTAGGTGGTCTCACTTTATCAAACTAGGGTTGGGAGACATTAATTTCTTTTTCCCAATCTTCAATCAACTCTTTGGGACAGAGGTTTTGAGTGAAATACTTACCAGCATTCAGAGCTATCTGCTTGGTAGTCTCAGACATTACGCCTTTAGGCAACCAGATCCATTTGATAGATTTCGTTATTGCTACCTCTGCTACTTTTGCTGTGGCAGGACCTTTTCTGTAGATAATCAAGATATCAACTTCCTCTTCAAGTTCTTCAAGGGTAGAAAGAGTGGGAGTACCACCAATTTCATCTACAAATGGATTTATCAGAATAATTGAATGCCCTCTCTTCTGTAAGAATCTCGGAACGAAATAGCCTGCCTTCTCTGGTTGTGTCGAAGCACCATAAATTGCGAATGTCCTTGGTTCACTCAAGAATACCTTGATCTCTTCCTTAGTGGGCTCTGCTGAGAACTCCATGATAAATAACAAAAAAATAGTTTCATAAACTCTCGTATCGGACTCGATACCGTTGATGAGTATAGATGATAATCAGTGATTTTGTACTACAATTCAATAAACTTCAAAACGGCAGTCTACACTAGTTTCACATACTCTAGGGAGTAAAATTGCCACTGTTAAACCCGAGCAGATTTGAACCCAGTATTGGATAGATCACTATGTCCGACCAAGATGAATTTGATCTCGAATTTGATGACCTCGATGATTTCGGGGACGACTTTATTACCATGACAGTGAAAGAACTGGTACTGGTTGTGTATGATGCCTCCGGATCGATGCGTGAGAATGGCACGTCGGGACAACCAAAATACAAGGAAGCAGAGCTTGCCACCAACGGATTTGTCAATAGATTACAGCAATCCAGAGCTGCGGCATCATTCTCAATTGCCGTCGCAATTTTCTCAGACGACGTGTCTGAAGTTCTTGCACCCATCTCTGTTGCCGACCTACCGGACGAAGAGCCTGTTCAGTTACCCCGACCGAAAGGAAATACGAACCTGGATGCAGGTCTTGAATGGGCAGAGGAAGTTGCACAAAAGTACATGGAGGAAACAGATGAGATGGACTCTGACAAGAAGAAAGTGGCCATTGTAATACTCTCCGACGGAAAAGTCAATCGGGGTCAGGATCCCACAGAACGGGGTAAAAGACTTGCAAATATGTATACTGTGGGTGCAGGGGCATTCGGACAGGCAGCAGAGGATACACTCAAAGAACTGGTGACCAGTCCTGATCTTTTCAAGAAGGACCCCACTCCCGATGATTTACGTAATCTCCTCGAGAGGTCTTCTCGAATCGCTCTTCGTCAATAGTTCAAAATGGCTTATTCAAGCTACTTTAATTCAGTAATATGAATAATACCATAGTTCAATCCCAAATAATTTTGAGTTCAAATCACAGATGATGGATACTTTTATGTCTGTTTGTTACCCTATCAATTCTACTGATCATTTTGAACGGAGGCGATACTAAAGTGAAACTCACCCTGGCCAAGAAGGGTAAGGTGAAGTTCAAACTGATGGAAACTATCGGATCAGGTGCCCAAGGAACCGTATACAGGGCAAAAAATGGTATTGAGCAATATGCACTAAAAGTGTATAACCATGAGGACCCCTATTCCGTCTCAGCTCAAAGGAGGGCTCGACTTGTGAGTGAATTAATTCATTCACCACAGACTGGAGCACTTTCCAGAGCATGGTCTGTTGATAATGGTCAGGATGATGAGCAAAATCCAGTGATGCTCTACAGGCTTTTTCCAAACAGGGCGATCGAGGATTATTACAATGCATATCAGAGGCCAAAACAGTTCAGAATCCGTGAGCGACTGGCAGTTGGCCTGCTGGCAGGAGTTGTGGAGATACATCGCAATCATGTAGTGCATGCAGACCTTGCACCAATTAATGTACTCTACAGCCCCAGAGGAGAAGTTGCGATCATTGATTTTGATGGTGCAGGATACTTTCCCAGAGATCGAACGGAAGGGCATAAGGAAC
>JAEOUB010000183.1 GCA_016839545.1 Candidatus Kariarchaeota archaeon
ATGAAGCTGAAATATCCCACACCGATAATACTGGCGGCGATGGTGACCACCATCAACGTCTCGAACATAGCAAATAGCAAGAGTGAGACTGGATCGACAGATTGCAATTCTGCCCGCTCAAAAGCATTCGAGAATTGCAACCCTGAAGCCCCTAAAACATCAAAGTCCTCCATCAAGCTGTCGGTAAATTGAGTGTGGTTCATATTATCAGTAATATCCAACAGCATACGGCCATTTCCTATGGTGGTGTGATTATTGAACACATCGAGTGATGTGATAATTACTACCTGGTTGATGTAAAAATCATCAAAATAGAGAAAACTCGTCATAAGAGGCCAATACTTGAAGCTAGCACCCACTTCCGCATTGAGAGTGGCATTTGGCAGATCAAATATTGTACCACTGCCTTCGGTCAGTCCGAGAACATCGATGGCATCTTCTTGAATCAGGATTTTGTCGTCTTCAAGGACATCCATCAACTTACTAAGAGATTGATCGGCGTAGGACGGGTGCCAGTGTGCCGTCTGCGCAAAACTACCAGGGTCTACTCCCATAATAATCAACTCAGAATACTGATTGGAAGCAGTAAAGGTATTCAGAGATTTCATTGGACTGTAGCTGTTGATATCCTGCTTATCAAAAGGTTGTAGTAGGGTATCATTGCTCAGATCAAAGTTGGTAATAGCCATATCTGCACCAATACCAAATTGTGCCTGTGACAGGTTCCAATTCGCATAGGAGTGCGGTACGGAAAGGGCTACAAAGCTGAACATCATTCCGATCATAAGCAGAACCGTTAGCTTTGATGCGGAATACTTATTCTTTCTCAGATTTCGAGTTGCGAGAGCGATGAGATTGCCCTCTTGTTTCCAGAGAAAATCCGAAATCACTGTCAGGAAATTGGAGTAATATCTTGAGATCAGCAAAGGAAGTCCGATAACCACCATCAGGAGTGAGATTGGTCCCAATCCTCCCACTAAAAAGAAGTATGCATCTCCTGATGCGAAATCCAGTACTCTGATGGCAATCCAGAATCCAGAACCTACAGTTGCGAAGATGACATCCAGGTACAATCTTCTCCAGAATGGTTCTCTCGTTTCTTCAGATACTTCTCCCTCTTCTACTGTAGTTGATGAGATAGATAGAATAGATCCTATGTTGAGATTGATTGCTAATATAACGCCGATGACCGGTATCCGCCAGATCCAATCAACCGGTACTGTAATGGCATTTGACACACCAAAGATACTTGCTCTTGATAGAACAAATTGCGACCAAGGAACTGAAATCGCCATACCAATCACAGTGGCGATCAAGGATGCTAATATTGCTTCTGTGGTCAGCATAAACTTGAGCTGAGAGGATGAGATCCCTCTGATTTTCATAATTGATACGAGCCGTTCCTTACGCATTTCCACTAGGTTAAGTGAGAAATAGACCAGATACAAAGCTACACCAAGCATCGGAACACTGATGATCAAAAGGAAGAAACTGAGTGTCGAGCTGGTATTGAGATATGACTGAAGTTCCCATTCCACTGGTGAGAATACATCAAACCCAACTGCAGTTTCTGTATTGAGGTAAAATCTCAAACTTGACATGATGGTTCGAAGAGATTGGAGGACCTCTTCAACTTCCTTTGTTTCAATACTTGCGATGTCTAGATACGCTTCATACGTTTGAAGGTAATAGCTCTCGACATGTTGTCCTATCATATCATATACCTTAGAGGGTGCGTTAACGTATCTGTCTCTGACGCTGTTAAGAACCCGATACAATGAATTCTCCTCGGCATATCTCCAATCACTATCCGTGATGATCCATACGCCCTCAATTGGCAGGGTGAATGTAGATCCCATATCATCAAAAGTCCAGAATTCGGCTTCTCCATTCGTCCTTACATCATCTATGAAATCTGGATATGACTCGGCTCTCCAGGTATCTAAGGTCAACATGGTGAAATTCTCACTGTAAGGAGCCGATGTTGGAAAGCCTGGAAATTGTGAGAGTAAGTTGTATGATTCTTCTGTAATAATTGAAGATTGTACCCACATATTCTCAGGTGTACTTACCATGTCTGTTCCATCGAAATAGAC
>JAEOUB010000184.1 GCA_016839545.1 Candidatus Kariarchaeota archaeon
CACCTACGAGCTTGCCTCAACTGGAAATATCTTCAATTTCACCATCAGCGAGCAGTTCCCCACAAATTACAGTGTCCTCCTCGATAATGCGATATATGCAAATCTCAATCAGACTACGTATTTAGACGGCCAGACATTGTCAATCAATGTTGACGGTCTGGGAGTGGGTGAGTACAATTTCACTATTGTAATCCGCGATGAAGAGAACAATTCTATCACCTCAGAAATCACAATCACAGTTGAGGATACTACAAGCCCCTCGATACCCACAACATCGGGTGATGACACCATAGAGCAGGGTTCCACCATAGGCTATGAGATCTCATGGACTGCTACAGATGCCTCAGGTTCAGGTAACTATTCCATTACCCGAGATGGGTCTGCACTCACATCTGGTCTATGGACAAGTACGGTTGCTGTAACTGTGATTGTTGCTGTTGATTTCGAGATTGGAGACCATGTGTACGTGATAACTTTTGAGGATGAGAATGGCAATGATGCCAGCAATACTGTGACACTCACCATCGTTGATACCAGAAGCCCCGATCTAACTGTAGAAACAGATCGTGCGTTTGAACTGACAAATACTACCTTAACTCACATCCTATCATGGGATGCAGGTGATCGTAACCCCGGAACATTCACAATTCTTGTCAATGATAACTCCGTTGCGTTGGATGTCTGGGATAACAGCACCGCTATTGTTTTAGACATAAGCCTGTTTGAAGTGGGAGAATACACTGTGGTGATCCGAGTTCGAGATAGCAGTGATAATATTGCAACAGATGAGATACAGGTGGTTGTGACAGATACTACCGCACCTACAATGACTGATCTGGTTGATTTCAGAATATTCACCAACCAAACTGCAGTGCTCAATTGGGAAGTCTATGACCTGGATCCATCAAATTACTCTCTATTCCTTAATGGTACTCTTGCACAAGTTGGAGATTGGACATCAGGTGCCAACATCAGCATAAACCTCGGTTTCTTGGGAACTGGAGTGTACAATTATGCCCTTGATGTACTTGACAAATCAGGTAACTCAAACCGTGATACACTTACGGTCACCGTAAAACCTGCAGGAGTTGTTGAAACAGCAGCTGTGCAATACAGCGAGATCAGCTTGGAAGTATATGAGGGTGATCAGGATCGTATTACTGGAAACTGGACCGAGCTCCTGACACCTCGTGGAGTACCAAATGGAGATATCCACTTTTCACTGATATCAAGAGGGGTTGATGGTTTCCAGTTCAATGAAATTATACTTGACTTCGCATTTAACTCCTCAACATTTGACAATGGTACATTTGTATTCAGTATAGACTACACCAGTATTCCAGAGGGAAGCTTTGGGTGGATAATCGATTTTACAAAGGAAGGGTATGAATCAAAGAGGATTGAGACCGAATTTGAAGTACTTGCCCATACGATAGCAATTACAATCGAGTTCCCCAGCACTCTGGTTCAGAATGCATAGTATCAGATTGTGGCGTATCTCAACTATACAACTTTTGACAACGAGTCTGGACTATCACTTTCTCTGATCAACCAGCGTCGCAGCGGTGGTGTTGAGGGAGTCAATGTAAACTTCATTGTCAACTACCTGACAACTGAGGGAGCCAGTGGCTCCATTCCCGGAACCGCAAACTCCAACCAGGATGGTGTGGCATTATTCACGCTTACTCCATCCCAGACATCAGGGATTAGCTCGATAGAGGGTATTTCCGTGTCAGTTGACAATCCTTCAATTTCAACCCAGAGTTTGACAATTTCTGATCCTGAAGATCTACCCGCAATAGAAGTCGCAGTAGTCGGTGTCAATGATATTGTCACTATTATCTCATCATTTGTACAGGAATTCTGGCAGATACTTCTCATCATTTTCATCTCCATCATTGTGATGCTGGCAATATCCACCAGGGCACTCAAAATGAGAGCCAGCAAACGCAGAGCGGCCTATGTTGAGCTGGAGAATGCTCAGGAAGAAATAGAGGGATTGCTCTCGATCCAGGCAATTATCCTCAAGAATTCTGAGACAGGCATTCCATTCTATTATCAGACGTTTGATGAGGAGGATGACTCAATTGATTTATCACTTATTGCAAGTTTGACCACTGCTATCAGCACATTCCTTAGTGAACTGCAAGAAGGTGCCATGGGCTTTGAGACTATGGAGAGACAGGGAATATCTCTTACCTCACATCGACTGGAGTTCTCGGATATGATTGTTATCTCAAAAGATACACCCCCACTGATGATTTTCGACCAGATGACCGGATCTCACAGAGTAATTGAAGAGAAATTCAGAGATGACATCAGTAACCCTCTGATGATACAGGAGATTGATGAGAAATCCATTGAAAACATTCTTGCCAGCAACGGGTTCAAAATAGGGCTGAAAGGATACAACAAGATCAACAAGGGTAAGAATAACAGGTTGAAGAACAGAAACTCAGTATCTCGTACCATCCGCAGTAATCTGAGCCTGCTTGATGAATTTGCAGACATTACAGATGAGGCTATGGTACCTATCACACTGCAATCTCTTATGGATTACCTTGAGACTGAGGGTCTGAACAAAGAGATCGCATCCCGGCTCATTCTGGTCGCCTATCAGTACGAAGTGATCGAGAATGCAGATTAATCTTTCAATTTAAGCGTATGAAGGATCTCATCACTGAACATTAACAAATTCAATACCAGTAAAAGACCGACGTAAACAAAGAACTGAGAAGGTATTCCTGAAACCATAATTTTGACCTCAGCAACGGATGATGAGACAATATCCACCTCCAAATGCTGAGGTGTAGCAAAGGTGTACTCATATGTTTCACCGGGGAACACTGTTGTTTGGATGGACTCACCAAGTTCTCCATGTACAATAGGTGTAATGTTTAGATCAATTCTGGCACTGGTCGTGATTGATAGGGTGTTACCGTTTCCCCGGACTATTGTCTCGACTTGTTGGTCGGGTACTAGGATAACAGTCTCACCAGCATCGATAAATAAACCAAGCAGCAGAGGGCTG
>JAEOUB010000018.1 GCA_016839545.1 Candidatus Kariarchaeota archaeon
CTTCATCACATCCAGATTCTCTACTTCCTGTTCTGATCTCACCAGAGGATAGCGGTTGCGAAGCAATTTAGTTTTGTACTGTCTGATGGTTATTTTCTGAAGATTACCAATTTTGCCCAGCACACGTAGAAGTCTTCCGGGATTCATAAAAGCTGTTGGTCGCGGGTATGGTTTCACGATTCAGATCATGGTATAAAATGCAAGATCATCAGAACTCAAACAAACATGAGATATCATCACATCCAATTCAGGGAGCCTAGCGATACGGAAAATATCAGGAACACTTGTTCTACTGTGATCTATGATGTAGATGTCTTCATCATCGATGGCAAATTTAAAGTCAACCTGGGTCAGTTTTGAATAGTACAGAGTCCCATAATATGCCTCGACTTGACTTCCCTCGTGCCTCAATGACACTAATATACCTGTAATCTCCTGGTATAACTTCATGCGAGCCTTCTGGACCTGATGCAGTTGATCCCAAGACAGGGGTTTGGTGAGACCTAGTAGGTTGAGAACATCTCCAAGATTTTCCTCAGAAATCGTCATGAGCGAGATAGTACCATCTACTGTTTGTATCGTGATGGGGTCAAGGTAGGGCTGTAACTCATCCACCATATGATCATCTAGAAGAGAGTAAGGAATGGACAATTCGTAACACAAGGGATCATCAATAAAGCGACAATACCTTACATGGAGACCTTCATAATTCCCTTTGAGAATATCGAGTTGGTCCTCAACAGTTTGCAACCTGGAGAATGCATCTTGTAGTTCTGAAGGCAATTCGCTCACGTGATGAAGTATGCTTTACAGAATTTAAAGATGTGTTGCCATAATGGGAGGGAGGCACCACCTGTCGTAGAGCTTTTATTGACTCAAGCGAAATTCATACCGTGAACCGGAAGGAATCGCTTACTGTTATAGTAATCCTTCTCATGTCACTATTTATCCCAGTTGGTGCATTCCCTGACCAGATCGCAGTTGCATCCTCACCAGCCTCTGGCAACATCATTCCAACTATACATTCCAGTGTGGTGTATGCCATCTTTGAATATCCTGAACAATTATCCAGTATCGACATGCCCCATATCATCTATGATAATTTGAATATTGTCGAGATACATACTAACAATCTCGACAATCTCCCATCAGATCTGATATATCACAGATTTAATCCTCAACCCCTTCGTTTTGAATCAAATGCTGTGAGATACAGTTTGCCAGAACTGTTTGAAATTGTTGGGCTGAAACCTATTCATGATGCAGGGAATACAGGAGGGTCGCAATACTATGTACAAATCGATGACGGTATAGATAGCAACCATCCATCATTTCAAGACCGAATTGTAGAGGTTATTGACGTCTCCTTTCCCGATGCCGAGGAATGTGCGGTCCACGGTACTGCGGTCGCAGGAGTTGCCACGGCGGGAATTGGTGTGCGAGGATATGAAACCATCGTAGGCAGTGCACCAGATGCTGCAATCATCTCATATGCTGTTGGATGTCGCAATGGTAGTTATGGAGGAAATTTTCTCAAGGCATACAACGACGCAATTACTAAAAATGACACCATTCGAGTACTGAATACGTCATTTGGTGGGAGTGGAGTAATTGTCGATCAGATTATTGAGAGACTAGCCAGATCAGGTATTCTGGTTGTGGGATCTGCAGGAAATAAGGGACCTGATTACAACTCTACAGGTACAGGTGGTCCGGGTAATTCAATACATGCTCTGAGTGTTGGTAGTGTAATCAATGAGACCACTGTAGCAGACTTCTCGGCACGTGGCTATGCACATAATCTACAGCTGAAACCTGATGTTGTAGCACCAGGCGTTGGGATCAATACAACCAACAGCAATGAGGGAAGAACGCATGCGGTCACCTCAGGAACCTCGATTTCGTCACCGTTTGTAGCAGGTGGTATCCTTGCTCTCCTTGATGCCCTCCCTGACTTTATGAAGACCAATCCCGGATTACTCAAAGCTGCAATTATGAAAGGAGCAAAACAGATTGCAGAAGATCAAAGAATTGATGGTCATGGATTGGTAAACTTCTCTAGATCACTGGAACTGATTCTTGAAGCCGAACAAAATGAGGGAGTGCCTCTCTTGGTAGAGCTGACACCTGACAGCGGACCAAACCCGTTCGTCTCAATCCTACCTGCACAGACTGTAGCTACATCGGAACTTACCATGATTAGTTCGAACCCCCAGCTTGTGGAGTTCACATTCTCAGGTAATCTGTCAGGCAGGGTCAGTGTATCACAAGTATCAAAGGATTATAGCCAATCTATACAGTTACAAATCGACACATCAGGCTTAGATCTGGGAGATTTGCTAGTTGGAGAGATTGTAGCATCAATGGGTAACGACATGTCAAACTCTAGTCTTACCTTCGAGGTGGGGCATCCCTACAAAGGCAAGGTTGCTATGGATTTGCGTCACACTTGGTGGGATCTCACCAATTTCAACGGTATTGGTGGTTCCAACACTGGCGAATTTGCAAAACTCCTCAATCTTGAGGGATGGAAGGTTGAAGAGGTCGACGATTA
>JAEOUB010000185.1 GCA_016839545.1 Candidatus Kariarchaeota archaeon
CCAAGGATCAGTATGACAAAATCAAGATCTACTGTGATTCAGTGGGGATGACGGTATCAAAATTTGATGGAGATACTGATGCATCAACCCGGGAGCTGATCTATCGTAACAGCCCTGATATCCTACTTACCAACGCAGATATGATCCACTATCATCTGATGGGCAATATCCAATTCCAGTCTATGATGAAACGAATCAAGTACCTTGTCATTGATGAAATCCATCTGTGTACCGGTGCTTTCGGTGCCAATGTGCTGTGGATCATCCGCAGATTGAGACGGTTCTCTCCCTACCTACAATGTGTCGGTGCCAGTGCCACTATCTCCAATGCAGAGAACTTTGCAGCTACGATTTTTGATGCACCTGTCAAATTGATCTCTCTTGGTACTGCAAGGAGAGGTGATTTGCACCTGACAATGCTATATCCGACTACGAGGTCAAATCTGACCCTCATGGCAGATGTCACACAGGTATTTGCACAAGAGGACAGGAAGACTCTGGTCTTTGGAAATGGGCATAAGTCTGCCGAGGTCATCAACATGATCCTTGATGAGCGTGGTATTCAATCCAATGTCCACCGTGCTGGGCTACCACTTAAGCATCGTAACAGGGTTGAGTCTGACTTCAAAGAGGATCGACTCAATGCTCTTGTATCCACACCAACTCTTGAACTGGGAATAGATATAGGCTCACTGGACAGTGTGGTCTCCATGCTCACTGGTCTGACCAGCTTTGTACAGCGTATAGGTAGAGCAGGGCGACTGGGTCAGGAGAGCTATGCAACACTGGTTCTTCGTGGCGACGATCCCATCTCAGCCTTCTATGCTCGATCACCACATGAATACCTCAAGGACATCGATCCAGCCTTTGTTGAACCCGATAACAAGTTTGTCGCCAGCAATCAAATCCTGGCTATGATCCTTGACAAACCACTCCCTTTAGCAGAGTCAAAGCCTTACAGGAATGAGATCATGGACCTGATCAAGAAACGGTATATCAGACAGGAACGTGACAAAATAGTACCTTATGATGTCAACCTTGCAAGAAAAGCTCTGTCAAATTATTCAATACGAGGCATGGGCAACAGTGTCACCGTCCTTCATAATAACAAGGAGATAGGAGATCGAGTTCTCCCCATGGCATTGTCAGAACTTCATCCCAATGCCCTCTACCTATCAGGCGGAAAGAGTTACGAGGTGACTGGCTACAATGATCGTCTCAAAGTGGCAAAGGTCTCTCAGACACCGACTCGACACCTCAGAACTCAAGCCATCAGGCATATCTCCCCCAAAGTCAATGCTGTCTTCAACGAGGTCAACATTGGAGGGCTTGACGCCGCCTACTGTGAGCTGGAGCTGACTGAAACCGTAGATGGATATATCAAGCAAAACATCTTCACAAACAAGATTATGGGCAAATATAGTCTTGATGAGCCCCTGAGCTACACTTTCTCCACCACCGGCTTCCTCATCGCACTACCACAGCCAGAAGATTTTGTCTCACACCTGGATGACAGTAGAAGAGAAGAGGTGCTGGGTGGAACATTCCATGCCATCGAACATGTGTTGATTGAGTCGGGTAATGCATTCAGTGGTGGTGGTGCCAATGAAATCGGCGGTCTATCAATGGGCAACACTGGTATGGTGTTTGTTTATGATGGCTCAGAAGGAGGATCTGGGCTTTCCCGTTTGCTGTATGACTCACTCGATCGGGGCCTGCAACGGACATTGAAAATCATGGAGGATTGTCCCTGTGGTAGGACGGATGGCTGTCCCCGGTGCACCTATTCCTACCAGTGTGGCAATAACAATCAACCTCTTCACCGTCTTGGGGGAATTGAGGCACTTCGCCGATTTGGCAAGGACAACACTGAACTATTCTATAATTTTGAGGGTCTCCAGTCATTCATCATTGAGCCAGAATGGGATGTACAGTGGTCACTTCTGAAACAGGCATATATGAATAGCGTAGAGAAGAAGCTCTAAGGAGTTTCATCAGCTATCGATTTCTCCGATCGTGATCTATTTTTTTAAAAAACAGGGTAAAAATCAAGGTATGGATGAAGGTACTCATTCTACTAGGATTACCACTGAGTGGTAAATCAACCCATGCTGTCAAAATCAACGAGATACTGGATTTTGAAGTACCACTGGTTGAAACCGGCCCATTTGTATTCAAAGCAGTCGAGGAGGCAGGTCTTGAGAGCACACCTAACAATGTCAAGCAGGTTGTTGCTAAACTCAAGGAAGAAGAGGGAGATACAGTGTTTACTGTCAGGGCTCTCAATTATGTGAGAGACAATTACCATGATGCTCCTGTCGTATTCTTTTCTGGTGTCAAGGCTCGTTCTGAAATGGAAGTCCTGATAGATGCACTTGGCAAGGAAAATGTGTACCTCGTATCATTCCATGCCTCATTTGGCACTCGCCATTCCCGTCTGACCAATACAGATAGGCAAGCGTCTTCTGGAGGATCCAAGTCAGTTGAGGATCAGGCGATGGCTGCAGATCCTGCAAAGTTACAGCTTAGAGACACCAAGGAGCTAAGTTATGGACTAGGAGAACTCATGGCACTTGCAGATTTTGTCATTAATACTGAAGATATCCTGTGGCCTCACAAGAAATTTGACGATACTCTATCCGATTTTCAAACTGTAATAAACGACATTCTAAAATAAGTTCTATAGTCGATATTCTTATCGATGTCTGAGGATGAGAAATATGACATTGCGGGTAATCTTGAGGAAGCCCAGCATGCAATAGATGATTGGAAACCTTCTACACTAACATTTGACATGCTAAGAGTAACTCCGAACCCAAATCCCAGAGATAAGAATCCCAGTAATGACAGACTCACGGATCTGCTGATCATCCTCTTTATCCTGGGGATCTCTATCTGGTACCGGTTCTATTTCAGACAGGCATACCTTGACACCTATGGGATCTACGTTTTTCATCTACAGATAGCTGAGAGCGATCCTCTTGGTTTTGGTAGTTTCTTTGGACTTGCACCTGGTGAATCCTTCTTCTCTGAGGGATATCACGACTTTTATTCCTACTATATACCTTATGTCGAGGCTTTTGAAGATGGTTGGAACCCTTATACAGGAAACCGTGAACCCGGAGACAGAATTGGAGGATACGTCTATGGTCCCTTTTACATGCTTTCAATTGCAGCAGGACGTATCTGGTTCGGAATGAGTGTTATTGACTCAATAGTCTTCCCAAACATCATTCTGGATGCACTCTGCTACGTCATGGTCTATATTCTTGCCAAGAGATACACCGGCAACATTGTAGCAGCGGTTGTTGCCCTCTTGGGCTCATTCTCTCCCATATCTCTGTTCTTCATCGCATACAGAGGATTGAATGCTCCGATAATGAATTTCTCATTCCTGCTCTTCATCTATTTCTACCTGGAGAAGAGAGACAACCTCTCGATGATCATGCTGGCTTTCTCATTGCTTACCAAGCAGTTCCCATTGTTCATGGCAATGCCTGCAGGTCTTTGGATGGTACGACGGTATGGTTTCTTTAAGGG
>JAEOUB010000186.1 GCA_016839545.1 Candidatus Kariarchaeota archaeon
GAGGTCGCAATTGGTAAAATGGTCGAGACTGAGTACTTCTTCAAAGAGTAGATAAAGATCACATCACCCATCAGAACACTTACTACAAGCATTATAGTGTTGATCAGGTTTGACCCCGAAAAATACAGGATGAAAACAGAGAAATCCTCAAAGTAAAGAGTCAAGAAAAAGAGGATAGGAAGGCTGAAAATAGCTCTGAATACCATCCCGAGGAATGGGTTCTCTTTCTGAGCTCCGCGATGCAGTACATGTGAGTTTATCCCCCATGAAATTGCGGCACCCGCAGCAAAGAGTAGTCCAGTTGCTACAGCCATACTGTCCAATTCTCAAAGCGAATAAATCAATATGTGTAGGGAACTGCTTGGTTTTGAAATGATATTGGATTGATGGGTTCGGCACAAACCTACTTATCTGACTCTTGATGAACGAGAATGTGGATATTCCTTTCCTGTTCTATGGTACAGAGGAAGTCTCTGTTCTTGTCACCAACGATCAGGTGACTGGTTTTGGCTCACCAAGATGCCAGTACTACTTTCAGATGTGGCGTGACATACCTAGCCACGTGATCTTCTTCAGGGATAATTTGTCAAACCAGGAATTTATGTCAGACTTTGATGACCAACCCGTCACTCCACCTTCCACAACCTCATTCAGGTATGATTATCTTGCTCAGGGTGAAGTCCCTCCCGGGTTCTGGTTGAAATTTACTCTCGGCATCCATGAAAACAAGGGATTTGTGGAAGCAGTCGAATATAGTCTTTACAACGAAGAGATCAATACTGTGAGGTCTCACAGGATTCAAAAAGATAGGATCATCCTGGAATCTACTGACTTTCTTATTCTCCTCACAAATATCTCAATCTCTAGTGCAGATGGAAGACAGATGTTCGATCCAACATCAAATAATGTCCTTGTTGATGATGAGGATGTCAACCGACGAGAGTTCAATGAGAGATATTTCTCATCTTACCTCTCTTTCTTGGAGAACATGATAGACACAACTCCAGATACACTGTTCAGGATCTTATCGCTGTCAGGGATTACCGTACTCTCCCATCTTATCCAGAGAAATTCATCCCTAAGAGACAGGGTGGTTTCTTCTATTGATCGATTTCCATCAGCAGTTCAATTTGCAATAATCAAAGAGCTTGAGCTCGATCTACATGTGGTAGTTGAAGAAATGAGGAGTAATGATTTACTGTTTAACTGGTAATTATGATGCTAATACCCTGTAATATTGTAATCGAGACATGTTTATGACCCGCTCTTTTCCGACTATATCATCAAGATTTCTACCAACAATTTCTCCCTTGGTCAGCCCCATCATCTGGTTTGATGGGTTTTCCAGAATTTGTCTCACTCCTTCCTTGGCATAGAGTGTTGCAAGAAGACGGGAACGAGCAGTCGGACTTCCCCCACGCTGCGAATATCCCAGAATATTTATTCTAACTGTGGTATCAGTCTGCCGCTCAATAACTGAGGCGAGATCTCTACAATCCATATCTACACCCTCAGCTGCAACAATGATCCCGGATTTCTTTCCAACATCTTGATTACTGCGAATTGTGGCCAGAATATCATCGATTTGATCAGCAGCCGGCTCTTCAGGGACGAGGATGTACGATGCACCGACGGCAATACCGACGTCAAGTGCAATGAAACCGTGTTTCCTACCCATCACTTCTGTGATGAAGATGTGATCATGACTCTGTGCTGTATCTCGTATCTTATCTATTTGACCTACAGCAGTGTTTACTGCAGAATCGAAGCCAAAGGTCTCATCAGTACCAAAGACATCGTTGTCTATAGACCCGGGGATGCCAATAAAGGGGACATGTGAGATATGCTGGCTCAGAAGATTGGCGGCCATCATGGAACCGTTGCCACCAATGACAAAGAAGCCATCGATATCATTAATGAGCAGATTCTCAGCACATTTCTCTCTCCCCTCTTCAGTATGCAGAACTTTTGATCGCGAGGTTCTCAGTATAGTCCCACCTTGGTGTAAAATACCACCTACCGATCGCTTTGTAAGTTTCTGGTATCGATTTGCAAACAGACCGTCCCATCCAGCCTCAAATCCTATGACATCAATATCATGTGCAGATGCAAGGCGGGTAATTGCTCGTATTGCAGCATTCATCCCCGGCGCATCACCACCAGTTGTCGCAATTCCAATCTTCTTCATCTAAATGACACCACTGACTCCTTGTAGATAAGGGTAATCGCTGATTGAAGAGTTCAGTATCTGGTGTAAAGTGGTATGAGTCTACTGTATTACGTGATTTTGTTTGTTCGATATCTTTCGTGTTCTGCAATTGAATTTCTTTAATACCGCCAATTAGACAGATTTCGAATAATATTCAATTGGATAATCCAATCCTCTGAGCTCATAATTTATGGTACTGGTCAACGAGCAATACTTGAAAACATACTTCTTGAGGATTGAGATCTCCCTGAAGCGCTCCTGTTCCTTGGGAATGTGCTGTAGGAAATTTTTAGAACAGATGAGTACCATCTTGCTCTTGGCCCTCGTTGTCAGCACGTTGATGCGGTTGAGATTGTAAATGAAATCTTCCTCGGCTCGCAACTGATCCTTGGCTGAGACACCAATTGTACCAATGATCATGTCTCTCTCAGACCCCTGGAATTTCTCCACAGAGAAAATGGTATCTTTGAGTGCAGTCATCAGCTTGTCAGCTGATAATACGTTCAGGTTCGTCTGAGCTAGCTGTTGAAAAAGGAGATTGATGATTGTCCGTGAATGAGCATTATGAGGTGCAACAATTCCTATACCTTCATACCAGAACTTGATCTGGTCGTCTTCAGTAATTGGATTGACCATTCTGAAGTAATTTAGGATAAGATCTACCGCCAGCTGTGCTTCGAGCATTGATACACTGGTATCAAATTGGTTGTTATGAACCAGCGCTGCGACTACTACTTCAGGATCAAGGATATTCGTTGTCCAGCCGGAGGTGGCAGAGACAGTTCCAGGCAGAAGCCTCTCACGATTAGGTGAGTTAGGACTGGCGCTCAATGTCTCATAGATATCAAGCGAGGCAGTAAAATCAACAATTAACCTGTGACTCCGGTAATTGAATTCGAGTTGGCGGGAGTCAAGTGCAAACCCATTCTCATTCTTGTAGTAATCGAATACACTGCCAAGATGACCTCGAAGATTTTCAGGCGGTTTTACCTGCTGGACTGGCGGTAGTTGGGCATCATCACCCACGAGTACTACATGCGTCTTGATGGCCTCAGGATTGATAATACTCATCTGTGTAAGCTGAACAGGGTTGATAGGCTCATTTCGATAGGCAAAGTCATACTTGAGCTTGACATCCCCAGATCTGACATGCTGGAGGATTGACAGCATCTGATCTGTGGGATACTGTGAAGCTTCATCTACGATGATCAGGTCAAATTCGACCCTCTCGTGAGCTAGAATCAGAATATCATCAGATTCATCATCAAGCTTGTGCACCTGATGAGCGTTCCCAAAGTAAATCACATTATCAAAAGCCAAGTCCTCAAGCTTGGTTTCACTCTTTGGAGTGATCCTCGTATTGTCAAAATTCCAACCATTTCCTTTCTTTACCAAGCTGTTGACCTTGAAAGTCGGACTATCATCAGACATCTGAGGAAGTTCACGCCCTTGACTCATGATATAGACTTTCTGAGCAGACGCTGCCATGTTCGGTTGACCGTCAGGTCCAACTCCTTTACATATCTTCTCCAACAATACATTGGATGCAGTGTAGGCGAATGAAGTGATGAGAATATTATTGTTGTAGATACCTTGGGCAGCTCTCCTCTCGAGAAATTCATCAATTAATGCCACAATAGTCTGGGATTTTCCCGTTCCAGGAGGGCCCTGAATAAGTCTCAATGGAGATTCCAAGGCAAAGAAAATGGCCTCAGTCTGAGAGGGGTCCGGTGGAAATTCAGTCTTACAGGACAGAGCTTCAGGTCTTGGATAGATAATTGATTGCAGCATATCAGGCGCATACATGAAGATCTGCGGAGTATTGAACACCAATTTCTCAGGTTTTATGGGAGGAAGCTCTTTCATGGGCCCAATGTCCCACATGACTGCGACACGATGCCCCAGCATAGTGGATCCCATTTGACTGCGAACCAGTAATGATTTCTTCGGGGATCTCTTACTGAAGAGCTTATTTGCCCAGTATCCTGCAGAGTCGGGATAGAGAAACCAGGACGAGGCAGAAGGTATAATTTCACGTTCTTCAGCCAATCTGTATAGATCCTTATCACGAGCTTCTGTTTTCACCCTGTAGAACTGACCCTCACTGTCCCAGCTCATGTCTTCCAGAGTTATCTTCCATTCTCTTGCACCGTAGGACAGGATAGAATCCCGGATCTGGATAGGTATCAGTAGGACCTGATCTCCCTCACTGAATTTGACATTCCGTGACAATCCTTTCAGATTAAATTCATATCCATACTTGGTTTTGGTATTAACTGTTTCAACCACTCGTTTCAGATCAGAGACCTGTGCTGCCTCCAATCTTCCAATTGCTGACTCAGGATAAGTCGATCTGAGTTCCACCACCTCAAGCTCATCCACAGATTCAGTCAAGGTAGCAAAGAGGTACCAGTTCTTGGCAAGAGCATGATATGCGCGTGGCAAAATGTCAGTTGCCCGGGTATTGACCTGAGTGGGAATAGTGATGGGATTGCTAGAGATCAGGGTTCTGGTATTATTATTAAATTGAAAATGATTGACTATAAAACCCAGTGTCCGTACTTTGGAGAATATCTGGGATTGGATCTGTCTGTATTTTACAATCCCTTTGTTAGGATCCTCTTCTGCATCAAGGATATACTGATGCCAGTGGCTTCGATCCATGTTATTGAACAGGTCTGACCAGTAATTCCGGTTATAGCCAAAATTATCAAGGACCTGACCAGCCGTTTTGTGCCAGGTATAGTTTATTGGAAGAGGCATCCCAATGGTAGACTCGACGAATTTGGAGATGTCGTAGATTCTTTTGAGTTGGTTGGGATCAGTTACCTGACTTGCAGGGCTTACCCACTGTGAAATGAAGTAAAGATCTGTGTAGAGATCCTTGTTGTTGATAACGGATTGTAAATGTTTCTCAATCAATTCTTCGATTTTCTCAACGATCTCTGGTGACCAGTAGTAGAAGGCACTACTAGCAAATGAACTACCTGAATTGACATATTTTTCCAAGATCAGGGTCACCTGTATTATCTTTGACACTTTCTGTATGATAGTATGGAGAAATTGCTCCTCAGCCTCATT
Organism: Candidatus Kariarchaeota archaeon; assembly: GCA_016839545.1. GTDB lineage: Archaea > Asgardarchaeota > Heimdallarchaeia > Heimdallarchaeales > Kariarchaeaceae > Kariarchaeum. The sequence continues at coordinate 5,291 of JAEOUB010000186.1, forward strand.
TGTAATATCACGTGTAATATTCACGAAAGCGAGTTCTGCAAGAGTCTGCCGGGATGGCTTACCTGAGGGTGTGAGTTCTCCAGGAAGAAGAAATCGCAATGATTGTCTTTCACCAACTTTGGTCGCCTGAAACTCATGAAGGTGTTTTGCAAACTTCTTGACATCGCTTATGGCAATATCAAGGAATCCAATTGACTGCAATTCGCTGAATACATCTGCAACCTTGTCTTTGTCGTATTCAGTGTTATCTCTGAAATATTCAATCCAGGTCCTCCACCACTTTGAGAAGAGTTCCTTGTGTTTTGCTTGAGATCTAATGCTAATAGAACTCTCAAGGAGGATACCAAAGCCAAATGCAAGATCTGTTGTGGAGTCTGTCTCAATGGTGAATGTAACCTTGTTACGTGTTGATGAGGGTATCGAAGTGGAGTAAATATCGTCTGGACTGGCGTAAATTACACCCTTGTCAACCAATGCCTTTGTCTTATGACGAAGGAGGGGAAGAATTGAATTGATCGGTCTAGGGTAGGTAGTGAGAGACATCGAGGGAAGAGCGTTTGCCAGATCACCGATACTTCGGATATTATCCTGTTTGAGTTGCTCAAGAATTGAGTGGTTCACATTAGGCAATAGTTCAAGATCAACCTTTTGCGACCAAGTACCAGTCTTTGGATTGTACCCAGAATGTTTGAGGCAGTCATCAAGGTAATCACACTTGTCACAGTGAGCTCCAAAACGTTGCTGGACTTCTGTACGATCGATGGGAATATTTTTCACAAGAGAGTCTACCAGCTCCGATGTAGTGGTATAGAGGATCTCAACTTGATCTACCTCAATTGGGATGCTGAATTCACGCAACTCATCAAGGTCTCTTAGCTTGATATTCTCTATGGTAGGGAGAACACCATTGCCATCAACAAGGATGACGTAGTCGGTCAAATTATGGTCTCTTACATAATAATTGAGTGTATGGAGATAATAGAGAATTTCATTGTAGTACTTGTGCCCTACCCGGTCACCAGGTATGGACTTGATATCGATAACATTAATTCCAAACTTGGCTGAGAGATCCTTGGAATCAGCTTCAGTAATTTTTCCCTGAGCATCAAGATACCGTATTTTAGACATCTCTGAGAGTCTTCGAAGCATAATGATATCTGGACGTAATGTTGAAACTGTTAGACCAGCGAATTTATTGACAAATGACGGCGATGGGACATATTCACTTTCAAGAAGTACCTGATCAAAAGATTTGGCTGCATAGTCACGGAACATCGCAGGAGTGAGGTTTGTGGCAAATACATTGTTATTCTTGGCAATTCCAGCTCGAACTGGGTTTTCACCCTTTCTCCTTGCCAGATATTCACCCACATCTCGGATCTCAAGGTAGACCTCCTGCTCGTATTTTACCCCTCGATCGCGTATTAATTTATCTGAGACCGGATTTCGTGTCCTAGTAAGTATTTCTTCTTTCTTTCTCCAGGTACTGTAGTCTTGTGCCACCCGGGAGAGGCTAAGAAACACATTACGGTCACACTCAAACTCCGCATGAGCTGCAAAAATCTTCTTCTCAACTTTTCTCTCTATCTTTTTCCCCATATGATACCCACCCTGATATAAGAAAACTAGATCGGATCACCTTATAACTGTATCCCATAGGTCGTTAAAAGTGAACTACGAGGCAAATAACATATTTTCAAATGCAAAATTCTCCTCAATTGCAAAGGACTTGTGATTGAGTACATTCTCTAGTTTCTTTATCAGATTGTCTATGATGAGACTGTAATCGAAATGCATGTCAAACGATTCCTGAGCAATGGGAATTGAGATCAGCTCTACATGGTTGAGGTCATTCGTCAGTTCCTCATTGTGAAAACCGTTATTGGAGAGCAGCCCGTATTCTTTGAAATGGATAAGGATGGATATGAGCTCGTCAAACAATTCCATTTTGATCTCGTAATCGTCCTCTCCTTGCATGAGATGGCGGATAAGGATAGAAATCCTAGTAGAACCGTCACCTAAGACAGGGACCATACTCAAAAATCAGGTCAAATATATTTAAAGATTATCAAGTTTTGAACACTAGGAAGGGTTTCAAGACATTTTAAAGAATTCAGGTTGAGATCATTTTTGAAATGGTAGAGAGTACGAGTTTCTCATTGATTGGCTTATGGAGAAATTCTACAGGGTTAGTCCCAAATTGTTCAAGATTGAATTCTTCCAGAGAGTATCCACTTATGAAAATTGTTGGTATCACCAATTTCTGATCCTCAACCAGAGTCGAGTAGGTCTTATGACCTCCCCATCCAATTTTATTAGTCAAATCCAGGATGAGCAGTTGGGGTGGACCGTTAGACCGGGAAAGTCTCTTAAGCAGATCTTCACCGGTAGCAAAGCACTCAACTCTCTGTCCGTGAAGCTCGAGGATATGCTGGAGTGTTCTCCTGATCTCTGGAACATCATCCATAACCCAGATATCCATGGGATCAATATCGGGGAGATCGGCGAGGTCAGACTCGTCAATTGAGTCGACTTTTGATATGGGTAATGTGATGATAAACTCTGCAAATTGATCCTCCATGGATTCTACTGTAATATTACCTCCATGCTCTGTGATAATTTGCTGACAGATTGAAAGGCCTAAACCAGAACCTGTGGCTTTCTTACTGAAGAATGGCTCAAATACCTTTGGAAGATCTTCTTCACTGATACCAGAACCGTTATCCAGTACTCGTATTTTCAGGTAGGCTTCATCCTGATCTACAACTCTTAACTCTATTATCTTCTCAGTTCTTCCTTCGAGGGCTTCTCGAGCATTGATGAAGAGATTGGTGAATACCTGTGAGAGCATGGTCTCATCTCCCTCTATGAACATATTCAGCGAATTATACTCATAGATCAGCTTGATATCAGTACCTGTGAGCATGAACTTTCCAATTTGAGAGAGTAGGGTATCAAGATTGATCTGTTTTCGTTGCAAGAGAGTTGTACGGGAGAAACTTTGAAGTTGCTTTGTAAGGCCCTTTGACTGCTCGATGACACTCTGGACATTGGAGACAATGTCTGCAACATCGTCCCTACCCTCGTCTAGCATATTCTCTCTTACATAGAAGTCAAGAATGGAAATATTTCCCTGGATAATGCTGAGATAGTTGTTGAAATCGTGAGCAATCCCACCGGATAGCAGTGCAAATGCCTCAAGTCGTTCCTGCTGTATCTTGTCAAGGATGACCTGATTTCGGAGAGTAAGATCACGGGCAAGCATGAAATAGATAGGTTTCTTACCCATCTCTGCCTGTGACCAGAAATTGATCTCCATAGGGACAAGGTCCTCTGATGAGGAATAGAATTCCACCTCCTGGTATTCTTCGAGGTCAAGTGATCGATCGAGATTGATGGGAGTCTTGATGAATTTTGAAAAGGGATGACCTATGATATCAAATGGGACGTATC
>JAEOUB010000019.1 GCA_016839545.1 Candidatus Kariarchaeota archaeon
AGGCAGAGATCTGGATGTTGAGTTCGGTGTCGAAGATGTTACGATACAGGGCGTTACTTCGGCTTGAATTTCCAAATCCGGCATTGGCAAATTTTTCTACAATCAGGATTTTTGCATCAGGTTCCCTCTCCAGTAGTGTCTTGCCAATGGCACAGCCCAATACGCCTCCACCGACAATGCAGTAGTCATAGACGGTGACTGAATCAGTAACTGAATCAGTAACTGTGTCAGGGACATCTTCCATAGCTATCCAACATGGATGGGGGATAAAAATCTGTTGAGCCCAGCAGGTATAGTGCTGGTATCAATACTCTGGAACTTCATCGTTGACTTCCCTAGGTCTGTTCAACAACCATATTCCCTGAGATCAGCAGTCCCTTCTCCCTGAGATATGCAAAATACTCGTTGATCTTCTCGATATTATTCTCCTCAAAGAGCCCCTGACCTATCTGACCCAGTACCGAGAGATGATCGTAGAGTCCATCAGCACTGATCACCTTGCCCTCACTGACCTCGTAGAAGAAGATGGCACGGTAGGTGATATAGCCACCTGCTACCGGGATGCCAAACAGCTCTCCGGTGGGATGACCCGAGATATCCATGTCTACCCATACCTCGGTCTCATTGGCCACCATGCGGTTGATGGTGACAGTGCAATCATTCCATCTCTCTTTATCATGTCTCCAGCGTTGCATGAATGTCTCCCTGCCACGGAGCTGTGTCAGTTCACTGTCATAGGTACGAATCCGTGGGGCAGCTGTCTCCTGCCTGACCCGTGTACTGAGCCTCCGCTCGGAGACATAGTAATCAGGGTGGACCAGCTCGTCGATCAGGGACTCATCGAATGTCTCGATCATTGCCAGGTAACGTCTGACCAGGTCCATGTTCTGGTGGATCGTATCCATAATCATGGCAGTATTAACCCTCCAATATCTAAATCTTCGTGATCTCAGATAATTTCCTGACACCACATTCAGCACCATTGTATCGCGATCCAGTGATCTGTTCTTTATTTCCCAAATATATCAGCTCTGAGCTTTCTATTTTAATTTTTCAGCATATTTTGAAATCGACTGAATTATAAACGTTCGAGCCAATAGTATGGTGTGGGAGTCATCCCACGGTGTAACTATTATGTGGGAGCGTAACGTCCTAGTAAACCCAATTCCGGAATATTTCTGGATCGCACTTGTCACCATTGCATCCCTGTACCTCGTGTATAGAGTAGCTCAATTCTCTGTTGATGTCAACCCCTGGAGAGGTCGGCTGAAACTGATACAGAACCCAGAAGATTTCAAGCAATCTCCATGGAGAAAATTAAAAATTGTTCAGATTCCTGAGGATTTCAAGCAATCTCCCTGGAGAAAACTGAAAATTGTTCAGATTCCTGAATAGACTCACCTTTCTTTTCAGCAATAACTTATTGAAATATCCCTTGTATTCATTAAATAATCCAATATCAATAAAAATGTCCAATCATTGGAAACCGCTTCCAATCCCTGCACAGCCGATACTTAAAGGATTAAGGAGAATATAATATTGTGGCAGCAATCCCACTGGTGAACTATTATGATGCAAGCAATTGTTTTTCTAAGCCCTCTCGCACACTTCGACTACTCTTTCCTCGCAGGCGTTATGTCCCTGTTGCTGGTCTACTCGGCTGTCAAACTCGTCCCCCAGAGGATCGGACGCTTCAGCCTTGCGGCCTGGAGAAAAATGTTCGTATGGATTGCAAAATAATCTGATCTCTACTGATTTCTACTGATCTCTACTGATCTCTACTGATTTCAAAACATCATGACATCTCAACAGGAACCCAGGAGCAAGGAGCAATCCACAGGAGCATTTTTTACCACAGAGACTGTGTCCTGACTTTGTCTAGACTTTATCTAGACTTTGTCCAAACTTTGTCCAAACTTTGGACAGTCTGTCCAAAAACTACACATTCTATACTTAAATACTCAAGTCAGTACTATTGTCGTGGGAGAAATCCCATGGTGAAACCAAAAATGTGGGAACGAAACGTTTTATTCAACCCGATTCCGGAGCAGTGGTGGCCTCTACTCGTCATTATCGAATCGCTCTTCCTCGTATGGACTGTAGCGAGTTTCACGCCCTATGCGTTTGTCAAGAAATTCAAACCTAGTGTGTGGTGGCGATGGATGTTCAACCCCATTCCCGAATTAAAATAATCATTTTAACAATCAACCAAAGGTTCACAACATACTTCTGACTTCATAGGCCAATGCGACCATGGTAATCATCA
>JAEOUB010000020.1 GCA_016839545.1 Candidatus Kariarchaeota archaeon
GCAGTAGATTTCAGTCTTACAATTGTTGAATACGATGTTGAAACCGGAAAGAATTCTGCCAAGCTGACAGCTTTAATCTTTAAGGTACTGACTGGAATTCTGGATATGGCATTTGTGATTGGCCACAAATTGACTGATTTTGGATTGAAACTGGCAGGACCTGCTCAAGTAGTATACTATGGTGTACTTTTTGCGACTCACCTTCTGAAATTTGTTGCGGATCTTATTACCGGGATCGTAGATATGAATGAGGCCAACGTGTTGCCGCTCACAACTTCAAATTTGGTGTAGATAGTCATATTCAACCTTTGGACGTCTGCTTTGCAATAATGGCAATGCTGGCGTCGATAACATTCTCCCACTGCTCTTCCACAGTGGCATCATACTGATCATCAAACTGTGCCACAGTTTCCATCATACATTGTTTCCACACTGCGAAATCGTTCGCATCCAGACCCATGCCTCCATGTGCCTGACCGATCTTGACGAGATTGTGCTCCACCATCTTGGTCATATTGTAGGTGTAGACCTGGAAGAGACCCATTGCCAGCATGTTGTTCTGTACTTTGAATTCGGTATCGGCAAACAGTTTGCGGTATCTCTCATCCGCCGCCAATAACTTCGAGTAGAAGGCCTCGGTAAACGTCTGGCTCTCCTGGATGGTCTTCATCACCCGGGCATAGCTCTCCAGGAAGGGGGCAGTTGAGGTCACAAGTCATGTAGATGTGTCCAGCCTAATAAATGATTGTAGGAAAAATGGGAAGGGTATCACTGCAGGTACCACCGGCTCTCCACAATGTACAGGCGGTCCCTATCCCTCAACAATGATACGATCTCCCATCAGTGTGTCACAAGCTATTAATCCGTGTCTCTTAACATACCACCAATGAGTGAGCGGACAACCTCAGATATCGACCTGACGCAAGGAGAGAAAATACTGGATCAGGTGGTCGTCAGGGTATGGAGACCCACACAGGCATGGATCCTGCTGGCACTGCTGCCATTACTGGCACTGATCCCCATCATTGGAGATATTCCCATCCTGATTGCTCCCATCACTCTGGCCTTCCTGTGGTACGGCACCTATTTCATCCGCCAGCGATGGAGATTGACTCTGACTAACCGTCAGATAGTTGCGAGGCAATTATTACCTCGGCCGATGACACTATTGTCGCCCATACATTATTTTCCATTGCACAATATCGAGGGGCTCTCTATCGGTCCCCGTGCCTTCCGCAATATATTGCTCATTGGAGTCTTTGCTGCGACCAATATTGGTGTGACTATTCTCAAAGCGGGCCTGACTCCCACGGGAGAGACAGTCGATCTGCCAGATGGGCTCGAGGCACTGTTCCTGTTCATGCGTGGCGTGGTCTTTCTGCCATTTCTTGCAAGCTGGGCTGATTCACTGGAGACCCTGATTATCGATCTGCTGCTCCAGGTTCCCGAGTTTCTCATTGCGCTGGGTACCTCTCTTGTCCTTCTGGGTATTCTCCTGATTATTGCCACTATTCCCCGCAGGTACCACCTGCAAATTCGAATGCGACACTCCCGAGATTTCCGACTGGAGGCAGGAGTGCCCAAGTCATTCTGGGAGGCCTGTTACCAGCAGATGTATGCGGCAGATACGGTCAGTGCTCCAAAAAATTACCGCAAGTGGCGATATCCCTGGCTGGAAGGCGAGAAGGCAGTAACTTCAGCTGACCTGGAAGAGGTGATCTATACCAACCGCTTCATCTCAGTGCTTGCCATCTATTTCGGGTCTGTACGCCTGTGGAACCGTGCCACAGGACAGGGACTCTTTCAGAATGATGGTCTGCTGTGGGTGATTGTGGTCTTTGCTGACGCCGCTATCGCCACATTGTCGCTCTATTTTTCGAAAAAGAAAAATGAAATGGTGGTCACCAACCGCCGTATTATCTTTGCACAGGAGATGCGAGATATCTCGGGTGCCTTTGGACGGCGTCTGTACCTGATGTCTGATATCTCACGAGATGATGTTGCCGGTTTTCATATTCTCAGGATCAAAGGGCTGTCGTACCGCTACCTGTTCCTGACCGTGCTGTCACTGATGTTGACGATCACCTACTGGAGAACACTGGTACTGGATACCGCAGGTACCTTTGTCCTCATCATTCTGATCCTGGCCACTCTCATCTTTGCCGTGTTTATCAACCAGACATATGTCCAGTTTGATCTGCGCACCAAGGGAAATGAAGTGTGGCACATGCGGCACCAACTTGCCAACCCCCTGACCTTCATGCGAGAGCTGGTGGGTGATGATGAGAATCGGGTGATCACCACGCTGATGTCCAATCGCCTTGAGGAGAAAGAGGTGGCTGACACAATGCAAATCATACGTGCAGGTGATACCGGGCTTCGTGCAAAATTATTCGAGGATACCAAGTATTTTGGAAGCAATACAGAGCTTGCCAAATCCCGTGTCAAGCGGACTCTGCAGCTGGATGATCTGCTCTTAGAAAACGAGGAAGTGCTGTACGAGGCCAATGTATCACGTGGTGTGCCCCGCAGGACACTGAATTTATCGATTGCCTCCCTGTTTGTCCTGGGTATGGGTGGCGTGCTGGTAGTTCCCTACTCGCTGGGTGCAACCCCTCCGGACTACCTGCCCCTGTTCACCATCTTCTCAGGTGTGGCACTGGTTGTCATGGTGGTTGCAATATGGCTGCTCTATTACAGTCTGTTTCGGGCCACCATTGTGATCACCGAGAAGCGTATCTTCTTCATGGATATCAAGGCACCACCGCGATTGCTGTACCTGATGGGAGTGACGCGGGTGTCGAAAATCGAGGAGACACTGCAGTCTCAGATCCATTCCACCTATACTTCCAGGATGTTTCGCCAGCAGCAGTACTGGCGTGATTTGGTGCAGAACTGGTGGAGATTGATACTGGTCGGCATTCCCTTTGGGCTGAGTATTGCGGGTCTGCAGGCAATCTATATCTATCGTTCACAGTATCCCGACCTCGGCCTGCTCATCCCTGCTGTGCTGCTGATTATCCATGCCACCACGCTGGCAATGGCCTGGTACCTGGGCAATGCCTATGTTGCCTTTATCCGGTCACTGCCCAAGCGTGTGGTCAACACACGGGGTGTGGGCTCGCATTTCACCGTGCCCTTTGCATCGAAGGAGAAAACTGATGCAATCACCCAGACAGTGTGGAGAGGTGTTATTAGCGGTGATTAAGGTGATGGGCTCGTGAGTAGACTAGAACAGCTGGCAGCTGGGACACGTACGGTATTTGTGAAGATAAATACTGCATTGCGACCACTGGGCAAGCTATTTGACCGTGTTGTCCCACCCTATGACCAGCGGATCGATCTGGCAGCCAAACTGATTGGCAGGGAGGAACCGGTTGACTCTGCAGTCGTCCGCCATTTTCTCGAGATACAGTTACTGATCTCGCTGATTGCCATACCCCTGGGCATCATTCTTGCATCTGTCTATAACTCGGGGTACATGTGGGTGATCACGATAATGGGCCTCTATCTATTTTTCACGGCCTACGAAATGGAAGAAATCATAGTGAGCACCTACCGCATCATGGTACGGCGTATTGGACTGCTGGAACGAATCCTGAAAATTCCATCTGACGAGGAGCATGCCCTGGAGCATGTTATCTCTATCTCTGTCGGTCGTGCCCCGGTCAACCTGCCACTGTTTATCTTCAGCCTACCGGGTTTTGTGGTGCTCTTCAATGAGGCAATTCCCGATGCCCCGCGGCTGATGGTGATTATCTCCTCTACCGTTCTGCTGATCTTTGCCCTGAGAATCAATCGACGGGCGGTGACACTGCATCTTGCAGGGGGCCTGACAATAGTCATGGGTGTCCGCAAGGGAGTGCCCAAGCGGATTATCAATGCGATACAACAGTCCATGTATGAGAAGCGACCTGTGGTACTTGACGAGCGGGTTGAGATCCCTGAGGAGGTCAAGAAGATTGTCAAGGAGACCACGGGCAGGGATATTGATTCTGATGATTCTGACAAATCTGACAAACCTGCGGATACAGAGCCATCCGGATCAAAGAAGAAATCCAAGAAATCCAAGAAAGCCAAGAAATCCAAGAAATCAACAA
>JAEOUB010000187.1 GCA_016839545.1 Candidatus Kariarchaeota archaeon
AGTACTTCGAGCTCATATCCCATACCAACTCGCTCACCAGAAGCAAGCATGAAGCCTGATTTCACCACGGATTCTGCCTGCCTAGAGGCAGTTCTTCGTATTATTAGAGTTGCATCAGCGGTGAAAGAGAGTGTTGCCTTCTTTTGTGACTCATCGACTGTAAGAGTCGCCACTACATTCTCTCCCTGCTTGTTGCCCTCAACAAATGTCTGTTCTTTTTGTATGAAGCTTAATGCGGTCGTCATATCCCAGCTAACTGCTGTTACACTACATCAAAAATAAATCTTGTGAGATTAGGTTACTTATATCGGTAACCTATTTTCTAGGGGTTGGAATGCTGCTCTTCTTCTTCTCATCAGGCTGAATGTCAATATCACTGAGTTGTTCATTGAGAATAGACGCGATGGTCTCCTCGAGATTATCTGAATTCTCACTGGCAGATACTTTCCACTCGGAGATTTCTCTCCTCCATTTCTCAAGATCAGCGATGCGCTTCTGAACATCAAAAAGGAAGCGGTTGACCTCCTGGCCCCGAGATACTCCTTCATCTTCGATACCCAGTGCAAGTTCGAGCAACTCCACAATCAGTTGACTGCGTGGAATACCCTGCTGGTTTGCTTTGTCACTGAGGCTCTTCTTCAGAGTTGAACTACAGCTGAACGTTATTCGTACATCCTTTTTCTTTGCCATAGGGTCAGGTTGGACTCTTATCACTTAAGTATATTCACACCGAGCAGGGTAAACGATTCTATTTCGTACAGGAATTGACATCTTACTCCGAGTAGACTCGTCGCAAACTCACCAAATTAGATGACATTCTCAAATGGTTAGAAAATCGTCCCCGCTGCTAGAACACTGATGAGAACTCATTTATAGATTTCTGCGCAGCAGAAAATATGAGTCAAGGTGGTGAAATTGATGAGATCAGACTCACCTCAGTCGGCGTCGACGTGGGGAGTTCCACATCTCACTTGATATTCAGTGAGCTTCTCTTGAGAAGAGACGAGAAAAGTGCGTCACGAAGATTCTACGTAGACGAAAGAAGGATCCTGTACGAGTCCGAGATTATAGACACACCCCTTATTGATCCCACGACAATCAATGTCAATGAGCTGATCGAGTTCTTCCAGGGTGAGTACCAGAAAGCTGGATTTAACCCTGAGGAGATCAATACCGGTGCAGTTATTGTCACAGGAGAGACCGCCAAGAAACAGAATGCTGCAGAAATTGTGAGCAGGTTGTCAAATGACGCTGGTAAATTCGTCTCTGCAACTGCGGGACCAAATTTTGAGTCAATGCTAGCAGCCATGGGGTCAGGCATGACCGCAAGATCTGAGGAAACTGGAAAGTCTGTTCTTAGTGTTGACATTGGAGGTGGAACCTCAAATATGGCCATCTCAAGAGGTGGTGAAGTGGTAAGCACTGCCTGTATTTCGGTCGGTGGAAGATTACTTGCCGTTGAAGACAGCAAGATCTGGAGGATTGACGTTCCCGCCAGGAAGGTGATGAAACACCTTGGAATGACCTATGAGGTGGGAGATACAATTCCCGAGGAAGATGTGAAGAAGATAGCAGATACATTTGCAGAGGTCCTTCGAGAGGTGATATCAGGACCAACCACTACCGAACTCGCAAAGGAACTGATGATGACGTCTGATCTTGATTTCGGCATCCAAGTGGATGAAATTGCATTCTCAGGAGGTGTCGCAGAGCTAATCTATAATCATGGTTCTAAGTACCGTGATATCGGACACTACCTTGCAGACTCCATCAATCAACTGAGAGGTAAGTACATAGCACCAGTTGTCGAACCTGAAAACAAGATCCGGGCGACTGTCATCGGAGCTGGAGCCTACTCACTGACCATATCCGGTTCAACCAGCTTTTCAGATGACCATATCCCATTCCCGCTACGCAACATCCCAGTAATCAAGGTGGATGTCGATCGTGAAAGGCTCAGTATGGAACATGTTGAACAGGAGATACGAAAATCATTCGAACGTTTTGATATCACTGAGGGAACCGAGAGTGTTGCACTCTACTTCAAAGATCCAGTAAGAGCTGCCTACAAGAGGCTTAAGCTATTTGCACAGGCATTGGCGAGTGCCTTACCAAAATCAATTGCAAACGATATCCCGATCGTGCTCGTCTTTGAACGAGATATCGGTAACAGCGTCGGCAATGTCATCCGGCGGGAGTCTGAAATCAAGAAAAATCTCTTGGCAATTGATGAATTGATCCTTTCAGAAGGTGATTGGATCGATATTGGAGACCCGCTCGTTAACGGCCAGGTATTTCCTGTTACCGTGAAGAGTCTTGTATTCAATAAGGATTGAGCGTACAACCGGAAAGCTGGTGAACTTATCGCAACTTCCATTCCGAATATCGTAGTGCCGACGATTAGTATATATATGAGAAGAACTCGTCATATTTGGGAGTAGCGTATTTAGCTACATCTTGGGTGTTTACTATAGAAGGCGAGAGGGAAAAACTTGGGGGCACGCGGGATTCCGTCGTGCGATTATCATGTCCGGATTGCGGTGGATCAAATATTATTCAGGACTTTTCTCGTGGGGACTCAATTTGCTCTGATTGTGGATCAGTCCTAGGAGAACAACTTGTGG
>JAEOUB010000188.1 GCA_016839545.1 Candidatus Kariarchaeota archaeon
ATCTCTCGCGTTCTTTGATGCAGATCCTTTGCCTCTTCTAAATTATCCTCATACAGTACACGGTCAAGGAATGAGTATGGAATTGACAGTGTAGAACAGGTATGGAGGTCAATATGAAAATCTGGTGATGCCTCCTTTATTATCTCATGAATTTTGATCCATGCACGTTCCTGAGGTCCAGGTTGATCCTCAGCCTGCATAAACTTGTCTAACCAGTCAGTCTCGTCTACTAACTCATGCTTTTTGGGATTTGCAGATGGCCAAACACGATTAGGATCTGTACGGGGATCAAACATGGGTTGACGAGTGTGGATGAGAGTTCCCGTCGGATTGAGAGACGGGATACAGATCAATCTACCCCGAAGACTGTCAAGGTCCAGCATCTCAACCAATCGGTGAATGATAACAATGCCAATAGACTCATTGCCATGGACATTTCCTGTGATCAAGAATGTAGGACCATCTGAAGAGCCACTTGCAATTATGACATGCAATGGGGTACTCCCACCTGTGGGATGGTCAACCAGTGGGATTGTACCCCGCACGATCTCACCTCGGACTTCTTCAACATCGCCAAATTTAATCATGAAACACCCTACTATCCTGTCAAATTAAGCTTATTGCCTAAGGTTACCTGAGGTATAGATCTGAAAGAATGATTATTGAAATACGATTGTAAGTATGTGATGAGTGTTTTTCAGTTTCGGGATGATTAGGTACCTTCGTCGTAGGCAGTAAGGTAGGCAACCTGATCATCGGAGAGTTTGTCCATGGTGTATCCCATAGACTCCAGTTTGATTGCAGCAATCTCCAAGTCGATCTCGTAGGGAAGTGTAAACACCTTGTTCTCCTTGAGGGCCCCTTTTGAGGCCATGATCAGTGCGTTGATCTGCCCACAGAAAGACATGTCCATCACTTCACTGGGGTGACCCTCAGCAGCTGCAAGGTTCACCAGACGACCTCGGCCGATCAGGTACACTTTGTTACCATTGGTCAGGGTGATTTCCTCATTATTCTCACGAACTGTTCGGACATTGGCAGCCATATTCAGCAGTTTGTCCACCTGGATCTCAACATCGTAGTGTCCAGTATTTGCAATTACTGCACCTTCTTTCATGGTGAGTACATGATCATAGGTGATAATGTCCTTCATACCAGTAGCAGTGACAAAGACATCTCCAACTTTGGCAGCCTCATCCATCGGCATCACACGGAAGCCATCCATGGCAGCCTTGAGGGCTGCGACAGGCTCTACTTCAGTGATTATAATACTTGCTCCAAGACCCAGTGCTTTCCTTGCTACACCAGAACCACACTGACCATATCCTGCTACAACTACATTCTTACCTGCGTAGAGGATAGATGTGGCTCGCAGAATACCATCAAGGGTAGACTGTCCAGTTCCGTAATAATTGTCAAAGTGTGATTTGATAGGAGAGTCATTGACTGCAATGACGGGATACTTGAGTGCACCATCATCAGCCATTGCACGCAATCGGTGAACACCAGTTGTGGTCTCTTCAGTACCACCCATGATTCCCTCTGCAAGTTCAGGGTACTTGTTATGCACAGTGAAGATCAGATCTGCACCATCATCAAGCGTGAGCGTGGGCTTGAAGTCAAGAGTACGGTCAAGTGCCCAGTAATACTCCTCGGTATTCATTCCGTGCCATGCCCAGATCTTGACACCGTTGGCTGCAAGTGCAGCTGCAACTTCATCATTGGTGGAAAGGGGATTGCATCCAGACCATGCTACATCAGCACCAGCAGCAATCAGTGTCTCAACAAGTACAGCAGTCTCTTTGGTGACATGCAGTGAACCTGCGATCCTCATCCCTGCAAGGGGTTTGGTTTTGGAGTATTCCTCTCTAAGTTTCATAAGAACGGGCATTCGACTCTCTGCCCAATCAATCCGCATTCGCCCTTTTTCTGCAAGGGAGATGTCTCGGACCTTGTACATCTCAGTCTCGTTAACCTGAGCCATATGCAAACGTCAGGTTAATTCATTAAAATAGTAGTGATAAGGTTCATTGGCAATATTCCGATCGGAATAGTTCTACACGTCGTCGGGTCCTCTTCGGTGATAGGAGAAAGCAATTTGAGGTGTGAGTAAGCTAAATCCTAAAGTAGTAAAAGATGAATAGAAAATAGTCCTGATATGTCGACAAAAAGTCTGAGCTGTAAGGTTGTTCTTCTTGGTGAAGGTTCGGTAGGTAAGACATCTCTTCGTAGAACTTACCTGGGAGAGGGCTTCCGTGAAAGTTATTCAATGACAATCGGAGCCGACTTTGCCGCAAACAGGATATCCATTGACGGTTGGGAGATCACTACCAATATCTGGGATCTTGCAGGACAGCATCGTTTCAAGAAACTTCGAGAGACCTATTACAGAGGGGTCAGTGGTGCTTTGCTTGTATATGATATTACCAGGCCTGAGACCCTTACAGCACTGCCCCAGTGGATTGACGAGTTGCAACGCAATAATAATGGCCGTTTGGTGCCTATGACATTGATCGCCAACAAAGAAGACCTGAGAGAGGAAGTTGAGAGTAGCGTTAGCAATGATGAAGGAATTGCATATGCACAGGAACTAAGTGCCACATATGGAGATAATATATCGTTTGTAGGTAGCTCTGCAAAAACAGGAGAGAACGTGCCCCAGGCATTTGAGACTCTCATCAAGCTCATATTCAATCGTTTTCTTGAAAGTCATAAGAGTTCGTAGTGCACAAACCTCGCATCAGGTTATTTTGAAAGAGTACAGCTTATATCTTTGAATTTGCCATACTAGGTCGTGGAAACGCAATTGATCCTTGTTGACGGGATACCGGGATCGGGTAAGTCTACTACCGCATATTATCTTGAGAGGTTCTGCAGGGCAGCAGGACTAGATGCAAGATGGTATCATGAACTCGAGGCAGACAACCCGCTCTTCTCAGAGGAATACATTGAGACAAGAACTATTGATAATGCAGACCAGTTCATCAAAGAAACACTGCAAAAATGGAAGAACCTTGTGGATCGTATAAAAAATTCCAAAACAATCTATATCATCGAGGGATATCTCTTGCAGGGTACTGTGGGGGCACTGTTTGACAATGCTGTTGAAGAAGCTGTGATTAAAGATTATGCCGATCAGGTAGCCACAATACTCAAAGAGATCAAGCCAAGCGTTATCTACTTCTCACCTGAGAACGTATATCAGAATCTGCTTGATCTGGTGCAGATCAGGGATCCCGAATGGATACGATCACGTGGAAAAAGCATTATCTCCTCGAAATATGCCATGAAGCACAAACTTTCCGGGTATGAGGGATGGGTGGAGATGCTGACAAAACGTGCAAAACTCGCAGACAAGATTGTGGAAGCATTCCATTTCTCTTCGCTGGTACTTGATTCTACAGGAAAGCATTGGGGTGCCTACCTTGACAGGATCAGCGATTTTGTGGGACTGAACCCAGTCAGGGATCCAAAACCCAAATTGACAATCGTGGAACAACTTGAAGGGCGATACAGGCAGATCAAATCTGATACTACCTGCCATATTGTGAACCGGGATGGCGATCTGTATCTCTGTGGCTTCTTCCCTGCAGAGAGAAAACTCATTCCCTCTCATCACACAGTGTATGATATTGTGGGTAATGCAAGTGAATTGAAGAGCTCTTCAGAAAGTGGGGAAATTGAAATATTGATTGACACTACCCGTCTCTACCAGGGGCAGACCTATGAATTTGTAAAAATCTGATAAGAAGTAAAGCTACCAAATCTTTATGAAATTCAACCATAAACAGGATCTATTGAAGACTGAGATTGCCTACTTCGGTGCAGGGTGTTTCTGGAACTCTGAGCTTGTCTATGTACAGGAGAAGGGGATTATTGCAACTGAGGTTGGATGGGCTACCTTCTCCGATGATGACAAAGGGAGTGTCGAAGTTGTTAAACTAGAGTTTGACACCGAGAAGACCAGTTACTCCAATCTTGTTGATTCTTTCTGGAAGACCCACAATCCCTCCAATCCAAAGAATGATGATGATCAGTATGTGGAACGCTCGGTTCTCCTCTTCACAAACGCCAGCCAAGAAGAAATTGCCCGGAGAAAACTACTTGAAAAAAAGCAGCGAGGGCAGATCTACACCAAGGTCGATGCATTTCAATCATACAGAAGGGCACCTGAAAAGGATCAGGGATATTTCTTCGATCAGATTGAGAAGAGAGATTGATACTTGATCCTCCTATCAAGGAGATACAGTACAATGAGTGATAGGGTTGCAGAGAAAAGTACATCTGATAGGTAATGAGCACCCACGACAATTCTGCCGTAGGATACCAGTACAATCCAAATCCCAGATACAACCTGGATGATCAGCCTACGCCGACCAGTGAAGTAATACATGAGACAAATTGTCACCCATGCCATACCAGCATGTCCTGAAGGGAAAGAAAAATTTCCGGTGTATCCTTGCGGGAAATACCAAGGAGTGAAATTGGAAAAAGACGGATCTAGATCCCTGTATCGAACTCTGCCCCATATTGACTTGATACTCAATATCAGTACGAGCGGAACAAGAGTTGCAAAAGTAGCGGTCTTCTGAGCTGCTTCTACCACCCGAGGATCCTCAATCCCGACATTTGCCACCAACTGGTAGACGAGAAAGAAGATTAAAACTGATGAAATTATCTGTGGGAGTAGCTCTTCCCAGAGTGCCAGGGAGATGGCTACTGACGGAATCATTGCAACGAGAATATAGAGCAGTTGTCTTTTGCCTTCAGTAGACGAAACCAAGATTAGAGCTGAAACAAGGATGAGCAGGAACCCAGGAACCTCACCATATTCTGCAGTGATATGTCCAATAGTTTCAGATGAGCCCACCAGAGATTGCGAGATGCTGAGATCGAAGATGGCAGCCAATACAAATAAGATAATCCAGAGAATAACAAATCCCACAATACCGAATGGTCTTTGTGAGATTCCCATAGAGTAGCATAGAGACTGCTATAATTAGAATGTTCCTGATTTTTTCTAGAAGTCAATTTAGCTAACGCAGAGATATTTGGAAAAATAGAAATGGTCGGGCTTCCGTGATTTGAACACGGGACCTGCCGGTTTGTGCGTCGGCTAACACAAAGTCATCGAAATTGATGCCCTGAGGCGTAATTCTCCTGTGTGCGAGTTAAACTCTACAGCCGGCCGCTCTGGCCGCTGAGCTAAAGCCCGAACTATCGGGTTCTCCAACGACCGGAATCGGGGGAGTCCAAATCAAATAGCAAATATCTACCATATAAAGAAAGCGAAAGCATTAAGCTGATTTTCCAAGATATGGGAATATCATTGCTCCCCTTGAAATCTTAATTCATAAGGTCTAGAAGGATGTTCTCCATCGATTTCTCTTGAGCTTTTCGCCATTTCTGGTAACGGTATACGAGATCAACATCAAGAGGATCTAAAGAACTAATTTTATCAGGATCATGGACTCCTTTGTAGAATTTGGCATTGTGCATCACCTTTGAAATTTGATCATAATGCTCGTGCTCAGGGTTTATGAAGATATGACGATCCATATTGACAAATTTAGGGGACTCCTCACTACTTTCTACATTCAGACGATCTGATACGGTCTCTTTGTTGGCAATGACAGCACTGCCGATAATCCCAAGCATCGCTGTTGCAAGTCCTTTTTTGTTGCGTGTTGCTGCCAATGCTAGTCCTGCCAATCCTGCAACAGCAGCTGCGGTGGCATACTTGCCAACTGATGACCAATCACTCCCTTCTATGTCTGGGGCAAGCATGATATGTTTAAGGGAGACCTGAAGATTCTCCAATCCTTTGACCATTGAAAGTGCCTCTTCTATTATCCGGCTACCCTCTCGTTGAGATATGATGGTTACCTTTTGGTGGTCTGCTGCAGCTTTTTGCAACAGGTCAACCAGCTGTTCGGCAACATTGACTATCACTTTCTTTCCATCTCTCGTATCAAGCAAGTCAACCAATGATTGTGGGCCCTTGTCTATCTGCCATTTGATGTAATTGATATTCTGGGACTCACCGACAAGTAAAGTAACAAGATTTGCAAATTCATCTTTTGATACTCCAAGACCTGATACAGTAATAATCATAATCAAAAATCACATTGTTCCTATTTATACTTACTTAAACAGTGGATAGTATGGTTAATCTCTACATTTTCTCCACTTTGGGTTTGTCATTATCGTCGGGGTAGATTTTCGACTCAAACTCCTCCCAAGGGTGGTTCAATACTCTCTTTCGGTAGACGATACTTTTCTCGTCATGATCATAATCGAAACCTTCCATGATGGTCGCTTGCTGAATAATCTTGAAGAGATCACTATCTGTCATCGTATCATAGTATCTGGCAGTATAGATACGTCTCAATTGCTTGATAATAGTAGAAATTGAACGTCGTTCTGCGGTAATTGAGTCCATACTGAAATACAATCGAAGAGTCTGAAAGATCACGTTTCTTGCTCGCCACTGCTTGACTTGACCCATAAATTGGCTCATCACATCAACCACGTCTTTGTCGGACCTTGTTATCGCCCGGATTTTGTATCCTGTCCACCTTGCAGTGTCATTTGCAAATTCCTGAGCTTTGTTGAGACTATTCTTTTCAGACACATCCATTACAATAACAGGTACCGGAAATCGATTCACAGTAACAAATTCCTTCAATAATCGTTTGTTGATCTCACGACTATGTTTGACTCCTGGATCATAGAGCATGATAATTCCGGAAACTCCTTTGAGATAGAGATTCCTGA
>JAEOUB010000189.1 GCA_016839545.1 Candidatus Kariarchaeota archaeon
AAATTCTCAGTACTAAATACCCAAACGCTGACAACTCGTACGTTTATGTCCCATAACCAATCAAGGACCTCTTCCAGTTTATCCGACCCGATTCTGTACCCTGTCTCCAGGGGTACGTCAATAGATTTCGCATATCGACGGTTACCATCTAGGATAATCCCAATATGCTGTGGGATAGTCTCAACTGGACTTGCTTTGACTTGTTTACTCAAATTCCTCTCATACAATCTATACAGGGGGGAAAGTGCAAGTCTTTTGAAATTCATGGCTCTCAGTATCTATCGGAATTTTCTTCCATTTAAAATAAACCGAATGAATTATACGACAATAGAATAATTTCGAGGGGTTCAATATTGATTTTATACAAGAATGTCGCCAATTTTCTTGGCTGCGTTTTGCATTTCTAAGAAGAGAAGTCCAAGTTTGGCATCCTTAGAGGTAGAAACTGTCAATACTGCATTTGGACCTGCAGCCATCGACACTACAACACCATGTGCACCTTCTACCATAATCTTCTCCAAAGATCCCTTATTCAGGTTAGAGGCGATCTTTGCGCCCAAACTTAGCATTGCTGCGGTCATTGCTGCAATGATTGTTTCGTCCTCATAGTGTTCGGGCAACTTTGAGGCGATAGGCAGACCTTCTACACTCACAATTGCTGCTGCCTCAATTTCTCGCACATTAAGATCGATTTCATCAAGTACAGAGCTCAGGTCTTTGGTTTTTTCATCAAAACTAAAGTCAAACATAATATTAACTCCTCGGAATTTCTCAAAACCGCCTCTGCGATTTTAGAACCTACCCTATGTCTAATGTATATTGGAAATTATGTATAAAAAAGAATTCCCTCGTAGTGCCGTTTAATTTCTTGCATTTCACAAAAGATCAACGATATACTCAATCCCTGAAATCTCGAAAATTTGGTATTTCAGAAGAAACCTAGCGCGCAGGGTACCTTAGGGAAAAATATCCTCTGATGCCCAATTTCTTTGAAGGCTACCAAAAGCAACATCCATATTTAAATTTGACTCGGAGGAAACTGCAGAGAACTGTCCCAATTCTTCTCTGAAGATAACAATATCAGCAATCCTACGAGATAATTCCGCATTGAGGATCATCTTTTCATCAAGAAGATCCTGATAGAGAAAATCAGGGTTTTCCGACCATTCATGGATACGTTCTAGTCGTTCATCTGGGAGGATATCTGCCTTGGAAATAATGTAATTCATAGCCGTGTTCAGGCGATAAGTTATGGATACACCAAATAGAAGCACAGAAATGAAACTAGATGCAGTAAGACAGAGAGTTGGATCTATCAGAAAGAGTCCTGCGATTTGATTTCTCCTCTTCAGCTCGTTAACAATTACAGCACCTGAACTTCGAAATGCCACCGTCTCAATTTGACCAGGAAAATCTACCAGCATATATTCGGCTCCAAAGGTATTGATCTCCTCCATTATTTCATCCATTGCAACAGCTACATGATCCATAGCAACGATCAAACCACCGTTAGGACCCAGTTCATATTTGTCAATAATTTCATCGTAGTCTACCCATTTTCTGACGTCGATGTCGGGGGCATAAGGTAGTCTGACAACCCCTGGATCAAGATTGAGGGTGATCACATCATATCCAATCTGATTCATCCAGCCATGTAGTGCCATAGTCATATATGATTTACCAGAACCAGCTGGTCCGAGGATATATCCAATGTTCATGCAACCATACTATCTCCTTTGCATTCTAAATTGTTCGCATAAATATGCAATTTAAGATGAGAAAAGGAACTATTCTCAGTGCTTGTTGGTGAAATATTATGTCTTGGAAATGAACTTCTCATTGGAAGGACTGTAAATACAAATGCCAATTATTTAGGCAAGAGACTAACCCAACTTGGCTTTGATGTAAGAAGAATTTCTACGGTCAAGGACGATCTTGAGTACGCTACTAAGATTATCTCTCAGATACTTGTAGATGCTCCAGATGTATTGGTAGTAACGGGTGGTTTGGGACCGACCTTTGATGATATACAACTAAATTGCATAGCAAGTGCGTTGGGGAGAGAACTGAGCCTAAACAAGGAAGCATATGAGTTTGTCAAGAGCAAATATACCGAACTTAATGCTGCAAGAGAGAAGATGGCAAGGTTGCCTGAAGGAGGGAAGATGCTACCCAATCCTGTTGGTTCTGCGCCTGGAGTGGTGACTGTAGCTGACAAAACTCATATTATTTCACTGCCTGGAGTTCCATCAGAGATGAAGGGCATATTTGAAGAACATGTAGTTCCTTTAGTAGAAGACCTCAATAAGTATAATTCCAGATTATTTGAATTCGGTGTTGATATCAGAGGTGTCAGGGAATCAGATATTAGCCATATAATTGACCAGGTCAGGCGCGATCACGGAGATATTAATTTCAAGAGTCATCCTAAGAAAGATGAGAATGGAGTGTTTCTTGGGCTCCACACGTATGCAATCATTGAAGATCCTGAGAGAGTGAAAACTGCATTGGAAGATTGGCTTGGAAGATTAGCAAAAGATTTTGATTTTACTCAAGGTCCGATACACCCAGTAATAAATGATCATTGAACCACAAGCAGGTAAAGATCCATGAGATTAATGTTAGTAAAGGTGAGATTGAAATAAAAGTCATTATCAAAGAGCAATCGACCAGAATTACCATTTTTCACAATTTCGGCTGGGAATTGATCCTGAAATACATTCAAGGTATCTTCGTTGACCACATATCCTGAGGATGGAGATGAACCGTCTTTGCCATCAGTTGCCAAACCTATAAAAGTTACATTCGTGCGATCCTGAAGTACTCGAGTCATCATAGTACAAACAGAGGAAACTCGACCGCCTTCACCTTTTATAATCACATCCCCGTCCAGCTCTATACCTGGTTCGCCAATGACAATGTAGACATTATTTCTTCTGTTCTCTGAAAGAGATTGTTCAAAAAGACCGCAGAGTTGGGAAATATCTCCCATAAAGGAATCGTCGATTACGATCGGTGTCAAATTTAACTTCAATATCTGTAAATTCAAGCTTTGTAACAGATCTTTTCGGGTAATTGCAAACTTCGTTGGAGGGATACTAATATCACCTTGCAATCTCTGCAGGTAGGTAGAAGGGGCAAAATTTCGCTCGATTAAGAGATTTGAAATCCATTCTATAACTGCACTATCAAAATCTGCCCAGGGATGAAAAGGGCCTGATGCTATGACATTTGGTTCATCAGTCACCACATCCGAAGATATTATGACTTTTATTTGCAGATGCTGTAGAATTCGAGACAGCTTACCACCTTTGACCCTGTCAATACAGGCACGAACCAAATTCAACTGTCGAATATTGTAACCGACCCGGATCGCATCCGATACAATGTCTTGGTAATCTTGAAGAGAGAGACTCTCCTCGGGGACTGCAAACGCTGACGAACCTCCTCCTGAGATCAATACAACTAGGGTTGAAGTATTTGGAAGTCGACGTAGAGATTGAATTACTTTCTCGCTTGAAGCCACAGTATCTTCATCAGGGATAGGATGGGATACCACGTACACGTTTCCGTCAGTCATGCTGCCCTCATAGTAGCCTTTAGGCTGCAAAATCCAAGCATCGTGGACTTCACCATGAAATCTGGCTTTAAATTGAGAGAATTGATGGTAGGCATTTTTACCAAATGCTAAAATGTAGCAATCCTGAATCCCTTCCCAACTGAGCTCATTCGAAGGTACAACTTCATCAATGGCAGATGAGATGGCATTGAGAAATTTTGGATCAACCCGTTCAAGTATTGTTCGAGCAACATCCCCCAATTGTACCTGCATGCAATGTAATTCAGGTACTGGCTAAAATACCTCTGTATAAATAGATCAACTGCAGGAAAATTTGGTTTGCACAAAGTTGCTGGATAATGCAGAACCTTTTGAGTCAAGTCAAGCATGATTACATATGGCATCTGCACTCCACATTGAGATACTCAAACAGATCTATGCCTATTGGATACTCAATGACAGTGATATGCCGGTTGAAGAATTGAAGTTATATCTCGATGTCGAAAGTAGAGACAAGGAGTTAGAAATTCTTCAAATTAGCAATCTTGTAGAAAAGGACAGCAATTCTTTGTCAATTACGACTGCTGGAAGATCTAAATTCAAGGTAGTACTCACAGGTGGAGCCTATGACTTGATCCACAGGGGTCATCTTGAAACATTGAGGGCAGCAAAGTCGTTGGGTGATTTCCTGGTAGTTGTGATTGCCCGTGACATTACAGTAAATAGAAGGAAGAGGAAACCTATCCATTCAGAAGTGGATAGAATGATAATACTAAATGAGCTGGAAGTTGTTGATGCTGCTGTCTTGGGAGACGAAGTTGATCATATGAGAGTAGTACGAAGACTCAAGCCTGATATTGTTGCGATTGGAGCAGATCAGCACCATATCAAAGACGTACTTCAGGATCAGATCAATGATCAGGGTCTACCATCAACAAGGATCGTACGCCTCGAAGTAGACTACGAAGGGTTAGCCACATCACAGGTAATTAATGAGATACTCGCAAGAGATTGGGAATAATTAATCTACTATTTCAAATTCCACAGTCTGTCCATCCTTCACACGTAATGTTGAACGGATATGATCACCAGATACAATTTCAATAATTTCGCTCGTGTGGGTTGTGAGAAGAGGCCGAACTCCAACTGCGATTATCTCCCGCTCATACCCCAAAATGCGGACAGGGATGGTTATTATCCCACCGAATGACTTGCCGTCCACTTCGAGATCATCAAAGACCTTACCATTCTCGAATGCTACATTGATGACTTCTATAGGATCACCAACAAGCTTTAGATTCAACGTACCTGGGAAGGGATCCTCATTCAATAGTTTTGAAAATATATCATGATAAATTGGCATGGCAATGAAGTTAGCCCCTCTACCCATTCCTGATTGGATTACTCCAGTGAAAGTCGTCATAACAGTCGTTAACTTCATTTCACGTTTAGCTTTTTGATTGTTTATGTACAACCGCATTTGCATAATCCGATTCACATCTATCCACCAAGCCTCTAGCTACATCGATCTTTCTTCGAAGGTTGGGCACCATGGACTTGGAAAATTCCAAACCTACAATGGTATCATAAAGATCCTGAATCAGAGTCAGAATTTCTTTGGATGTTGTCATATCATTTTTGATGAGCATTGCAAGCATATATCTTCTTAATTCACCAATCACGTCACCTAGACCAGATATCCAGATCCAAGGAGGAATCTGTAATGCCTCAGGACCTGGAAGCTCATTCTTCGAAATGATAGCATGCAATAATTCAAATTCAACATACTCTTCAGTTCCAGAAGTTGTAATCCCCCACGAGGTAATTGGACTTATCTCATTGATGAGGGGAAGAAGCTCAGATATAATTGCTCGCGATTCAGTTAGGTAGCCTTCATATTCTTCCTCCCTGACAATTTTTGAAATCCCCCTTCCCGATGCTCTGTTCAGCTTTCTCACTAAACGAATTGTCTCCTCCCTTTTCTGATCGTAATTTTCTAGAGAAGAAATAACGTTATCAACGATGGCTCGGTACTGATCCATAGCTGAACATAGGATCGTCGGTATTTCAAGATAGCCCTAACTGAATTGATCTCTCTCAGAGCTAACCTATCGATTCCTTTTAATAAATTTACAGAGAGCGGAATTTGGTTACCTCATTGTGTAACCTTCGGGCGTGTAGCTCAGCCAGGCAGAGCAACGGACTCTTAATCCGTGGGCCGAGGGTTCAAATCCCTTCACGCTCATTTTTTTATTCTGTAAATTAACTTTACGTGGAGTTCTTGGTTGATTTGCGTATAGGACCAGCTATCCGCATTTGTTGTGATAAATTATTATGAATTTCTTTCGCCTGAAATAAAGTCGTGGAAACCTTCCATTGCCTCTGTACGAGACTGGTAGGATGGTGGGGCTTTGAAGAGGTGGGTACAAACAGTATCAACTGCACCAGAAAGTCCTCTGCGAAGAGCTACTTTCAATGCACGAATTGCATCAACAAGAGATGCTGCACCATTTGATCCATCATCTGTTACCATACGGATATCAATTTTGACATCATGTCCAAGGAAACCGAGTCCTTTGATCCAGTAATGTCCAATTCGACGACTACCAAGAAAGTCTAGATAATCAGTAGTACCTGCAGCAACATTGGTCTCATAAGGTAGACTGCGTTTGATGGAGTTCTCTTTAGTTGTTCTCTTCAGTGTTCTCCGATCATAATCGAGCGTAGTCAACCCTTCCAGACCACCTGAAACATCTAGCTGGTACGTATCATCGACCTTGACTCCCTGTTCATGTAGAACTTCTAGGACACCCTTGTGAAAAATGGTACCTCCTGCTTGAGACTGAAGATCGTCACCAATCATAGGGAGACCTTTGGATGCGAACTGCCGAACAATCTCATTCTTTCTGACAATAGCAGAGGGAGTTGAGTTGATCAGACCAATACCAGCATCCAGAGCAGCCTGAACATATGCCTGATTTGCTTCTTGAGATCCTGAGGGAGTGTTAAGGATGAGCATTTCTGCACCTGAGGATTTCAATTCAGCTACTAGATCGACAGCTTGTTCATTACTAATCTCGACAACCTCTTGAGAGTAGTCTGCAACACCATCAAGTACTGGTCCCATTTTCACAATAACACCGGTCTTGGGTATCTCAACCACCTTGTGTTTGTTGTTGGGAGATGCAAAAATTGCATCAGATAGATCTTGACCGACCTTTCTGCTGTCAACATCAAATGCAGCCACAACTTCAATATCATTGATAGCAAACCCAGCAAGGCGGGGATGCATTAACTCTTCATGGTGACCTTCTGCGTAATAGTAAATAGATTGCAGAAGTGCTGAGGTAAGATTCCCCACACCTGCAACTGCTACTTTTATGTTATCTGCTGCCATTATTCATCAATCTCTCCTGCAATGAAGGCTTCCACACGTTTCTTCCCTTCAAAATCCTCAATCTGCCTTGGAGGATGTTTGAAAGAATAGGCGGAAATTGAAAACATAGGACCTTTGAGTCCACGATCCTGAGCGATTGCCAATGCACGTATGACATCAATCATCACACCGGCGG
>JAEOUB010000190.1 GCA_016839545.1 Candidatus Kariarchaeota archaeon
ATTTGTGGTTAGAGCAAGTGTAGAATTCGGCCAGACCATCCCTCTTTCTCCTGCAACACTTATGGAATCAATCTCTTTGTGCGTGAAATTGAGATTGTTCTGAAGAATATTTAACGTCAGATCTTCGTCGGTCATGGTCACTATTGATATCATGTCTTCTGTTGTGCGCACTGATGGTTTGAGTTGGTCAACTCTGTGCTCAAGCTCATTTAAAGGCAATGACAACAACTGTGGATTCTCCAGCACCACAGCTGTGACTCGTTTAACGTCGCCGTCAGCTATGCCCAAGAGAAAAGTTAGGACTTTCTCGACCTCGACTCTCCGCGAGGAATGTTTTGGGAGACAGAGCAACAGTGAAGCAGTCTCATCCTGGTCTAATTGCAGCGTCGACTCCAAGACTTCAATCATCTCTGCAAACTGGCTTCTCATAGTTGCCAAAGATATGTTTGCATCGATATCACCAGCCTTGGCGATCAAATTCGATATCATTTGAGGATCTGTCACTCCTGCCAGCCTTATTTTTTGCATGCGTGGCTCCACTACTTGTTTGATGGAGAGGTCCAATAGAGACGGTTGCCTTAGCAAAAGTGACTTTACATCTTGTGTTGAATTACTGAACTCTGACAAGAAATACTGCAGCTTTTGATGAAATCTCAAGTTGGCAGTGCTATTTAATGAAGGCAGCTCAGATAAAAGCGCATCAATTTCTGTAGCGTTCAGCTCCAACTCCCTCCTCAGATAGGATATTTTGCTTCTGGATGATTTTATCCAGTCATCAAATTTTTCTCTCGTCCAGTTGAGAGTGTTGAGATTATCCAATAGATCAGCCGAACGCAGAATTTTCAGCCGACGCTTGACTTTGCCGCGACTAGAACGATCAAGCAGAAGAGGGTGAGATAAGAGCACATGTTTTATCTCAGCATCCGAAACACCCAGTTCTTCTCTCAAATAGCCTATCCATGACCGAAGGGGAGATATTGTCCAATCATTAGCCACAGGCAATTCAGAATTCATCATTATTGTTTCTTCCTCACTGATATTCAACTCCTTCAGGATCGTTTCTAATGCCATGACGTTTTGTTCAACAACCCTTAAGTAGCTCATGTTTCTGGATTGAGATGAGGACAGCCACTGCTGAAAATTATTCTCAGACATGGAGATACCAACAGTTATTTTGTGCGGTGAGATTCCAGCAGCAATCAATCGCTCCATCCTTGGTTGAATTCGACCTTGTAGTGAATATCCAAGTAGCGTCGGTTGCTTCAGGATTGTTTCTCGCAAGAGCTTATCAGAAGGCTGACTATCCAATAATGCATCCTCTAAGTATTCCAGCTTTGGCAGTAAATTGCTCTTTACTCCCAAACACAATAAAGTTGGCATTTTACTCAATACCAAGCCCAACTCCTCCGCCGTCAAATCTAGCCGATCTCTCAGGACATCAAGTTTCTCCTTTAGGTTCCCTTCTGTATCTAATCCCATAACCTGTGGCGCCTGGAATATGATGCGCTTGACCTGGCCTGGATCGAGTTCAAGTTCGTACCGCAAGAATCCCGTCACATGCTTGATTTTGGCAAGCGAATAGCTCAATATCCGTGGGAATTTCAGTATAATAGAGCCCATCTCTCCAGTAGAGAAACCAAGTTCTACCATGAAGTACCTAGCGATCGGCTTCATGTGGTTCTCCAGATTAAAATCCATCAATTGGGGGTAATTGAACAACATCTTTCTTACATCCTTTGGCTCCATGTGCAGTTGCAGAATGAAGAAGAAGACTATCTTCTCACGCAAGTTGTCATCCAAACTGTAAAGGAGGAGACGTGGATTTTTCCTGTACAATTTTCTCAGCTCATCTAGTGAAAATCCAATCTCATTGAGTAGAAAATTCATTCTCTCAGTAAGAGTATCCGCTGCGGACAATAAAAGCTTGGGTGTACCAACAATCAGGTCTCTTAATTCACCCATCCCACCCTCATTATCAGAATACCCCAATGACCTAAAGAATGCAATCTTCTTCCCCAAGTTATGCAATGAATAAGATAAAATTGATGGACACTCCATTACCATATTTCTCAACTCGCTCTTGGACAGGTCCAGTGCCCTTACCAGAAACAAGATTGTCGGTGCCATGTTCCTATCCGCGCTGTAGTGAAGCAAAGCAGG
>JAEOUB010000191.1 GCA_016839545.1 Candidatus Kariarchaeota archaeon
CTTCCACCTGGTCAGGATGGCAGAGAAGATGCTTGACTACCTGCAGCGAGAGGAGATCAGGGACAAGGGTATCTCGTTTCGTATCGGTATCAACTCCGGTCCCGTGGTGGCAGGTGTGATCGGCAAGCACAAGTTCCATTTCGATATCTGGGGAGACATGGTCAATACTGCATCCCGGTTTGAGTCTCATGGTATTCCCGGCAAGATACAGATTGGCAAGACGACTCATGAGCTCATCAAAGACAGGATAGCATGTGAGCAACGGGGAGAGATAGAGATCAAGGGCAAGGGAAAGGTGGAGACCTGGATTGTTTCCTAGTCATTTCTTTTGCTCATAACTACAACATTTATCCCCGATCTGAGGGGAATATGACTGTGGAACAGTATCTCCAGGCCACTGACTACATCGACTATGAGCACCCTCATATCCAGCAGATATTGGAGGACCTTGATCTTGACGGGCTGTCAGATGTGGACAAAGCAGTCAAGCTATTTTACTATGTGAGAGACACGATCAGCTACTCTGCCAAGGTCAGCCTGCTGGATCCCAAGATTTTCAGAGCCAGTTTCACGCTACAGCAACCCACCTCGTTCTGCATTCCCAAGGCACTGGCACTGTGTGCCCTGTCACGGGCAGTGGGTATTCCTGCACGGATCCACCTGGTGGATTTTTACAACCACCGGCTGTCAGACAAGCTGGAGGAGATATGGGGCACCAAGGTCATGGCAGGTCACTGCTACACAGAGCTGCATCTGAATGGCAAGTGGATCAAGGCAACCCCCTCACTTGACAGTGGGACCTGTGATCGCCATGAGTTCGTGCAGGTAGAGTTTGATGGGACCTCGGATGCCATCATCAAGGAACAGGACAGGCAGGGGAGAAAACATGCGGAATATATCAAAGACCATGGTGCCTATGCAGATCTGCCCCTGACCAAGGTGATGGAGATCTTTGATACCAACTACGGGCCATTGACACCCGAGAGGATGGCACAGTTCAGCGGTAACAAGAGTACTGATTTCCAGGACCCGTAGTTCGGGGAAATCTCCTGAAAATTGAACCTGCAGAACCAATTTTAAAAACTGTAGGAACATCAGGAAATTGTGTACACCAAGGACCAGTTCAAGAGCTGGTACCTCGTCCTCATCGGCTTCTTCTATGCCGGTCAGGGGTATGCCCTCGGGTCTATGGTCCTGCTGCTACCACTCTATATCCTCAATGAGCTGGATATAGGTGTCCGGTCAGAAGCGGTTGCCATTTCTGCACTGATCATCTTTCCCTGTACATCAAGTTCGTCTTCGGTATCATCTCCGATTACTTTCCCATACGCAACTACCGACGCAAGCCCTACCTGATTGTGGCCACTCTCTTCTCTCTGCTGGGTTGGACTACCCTGGGAATGTCAGATACAGTCTATCCCTACTTTGTACTCAGCGGTGTGGCACTTGCCATTGGTTCTGCACTTGGTGATGCAGTCATCGATGGCCTCTCGGTGGAGATCACACCAGACCACTTTATCGGCAGGCTGCAGGGAGTCAACTGGGGCAGTCGGGGGCTGGGGCTGGGTGCCGCAGGTTATATCTCCTCCAATATCGTTGATGTACAGGGCTGGGATACCCTGTTTGTCGTTGCCGGTACCTTCGGTGTGATTATCACGGTCATCACCCTTATCCTGCCCGAGGTGGGTGCGGCTCACCTTGATCTTGACCCCAATCCCCGTGTCAGGCTCCAGGAACTCTTTGGCAAGCTATCAAAAATCTTCACCCGGGGTCGCACTGCCAATCGCGTGGCCTACTTCCTGTTCTCAGGCTTTGCACTGTCCATCATCTTGCAGCTGACCCTGATCATGGAGACTGAATTTGGCTACGATTTTGATACCATTGGCATTGGTGCCCTGTTCTTTGCATTTGGCTCTTTCTTTGGCAGTATACTCAATGGTATACTCACCGATCGAAGTGACACGTTCTCAGGCTTTCTGGGGCTTTCAGCTGCCTATGCACTGGCAATCATGGGAGGGCTGGCATTTGTCAACTACCGTGACTTCCCTGCAGAACTCCTCTTCTTTGCATTTATCGGTATATTTGGCGGCGCATATGAGGCCTACCAGCTCAAGATCATCCAGGAGGAGACAACGCCGGATCTCGAGTCGACCATCTTCTCTATCTACACCGGTATTTCCAACATCGGTCAGTTTGCATTTGGTGGTCTGTTGATTGTGATACTTGCTGATCGGCTGGGTATCTCGATCCTGGTCTCCATGCAGGTGGTGGTTCTCATTCTTGGCATTGCAGGATATTTTCTCTACAAGCTTAAATTTTCAGATGAAGAGCCCAAGGCTCAATGACCCCATTCATGAGATACTTATGCGACCTTGATGTGCGCTATGTGTGAGTCTCATCGGGAAAGTCGATCGCTGGGAGCAGCTGGCAATCTATCCCCATTTCTATGCACCCATCCTGATTGCCATTCAACAATTCTTCCTGCTGGTGGTGGCACAGGCACTGCTCTCAACCATCTTCTTCCTGCCCCTGCTGGTACTCTCCTTTTACAATCTGTACAGGACAGTGGAGGCTGGTAAATTTGTAATGGAGACCTCGCATTACATCCTTGCCGGAGGAATAATCATCCTCACCCTTTTCTTTCCCTATATCCTGCTGGTATCAAATATCACAGAGAGCCAGTTTATCGGCGTCTATCTCCTGACACAGCTGCCCCTGTTCTTCGGTCATCTCTACAGTGTGATCTATTTCGGCCTGAAGTCAC
>JAEOUB010000192.1 GCA_016839545.1 Candidatus Kariarchaeota archaeon
CTCGTTTCTGACCACTTGGATCTCATCACCTCAAGTGTACATCAGGCAACTGATAACCTGACACAGCTAACCACAAATCTTTCAGAATATCTTACATCCTTCACCTCTGCCTCAGAATCAAAAATCACCGAAATGACTACAATGTACAAAGGCATTAATGATGCTGAGGGGATTACCCTTGAGAAACTCCTCAAGGATCTGATCACCGAACTAGAGGGTATCAGGAATGCAGGGATTGATGATTATGCCAATCAGATGGCACAGATTGTCAGAGATCAGCAGACACAGTTTAATGATCTGAATGCCCTACTCAAAGGAACGGTGGACTCCCTGAGCAAGTTCTTCACAGCATGGGAAAGCTAGAATATTTTGGATAGGATCTCAGCTACGTTTTCCTCTATCGTAGTTTTATCTGTATTAATCTCTATCAATTCATAATTCAGTGGGAATTGACCTTCAGAGTTGTATCGATAGTCAGCACTCTCCATCACGATCGATTCAATCTCCTTGGTTGAGAGAGAACTGAGGTCGGTCATCCTCTTCATACGGGTAGTCAAATTAGCTCGCAGCTCAACAAAATGTATAGTCCACTTATTCTCATCGAAGGTTTTTGAGAGCTTCTCGATATACTCACTATCTCCGCTGATATCAAAATCCCAGGTGTAGGGAATGACCAGTCCCAGATTATATGACCGTGCTATGGCTGTCAGGATATACTGTCGGATATGCGGTACCACAGTCCAGAAGGCAGTATCTGAAGAATCAAACCAGGTGCTCGCAAACTCTGTGAACATCGAGTCATTTGCTAGGCTGAAATCCAGCTGTTCTGCAATCTGCTGTGCAATGGTATCTTTTCCCGACCCAGGAGGACCGAAAATCACAATCAGATGCTGAGGCCTTCCTTCAGAGCTCACATGGGCAGTATCAATAGAATTGTAAAAGGTCTATTGGTTGATCTCAATTTCTTTTCCGATAGATGAGTGGTATGGCTATCGAGATTGCGAATCCACTGAATATCAGCGATCCTGAGGTGGTTTCCTCATTTTGTATCACAACCTGCTCAGTGATAACATTACCAATCTGGCCATCAGTTACATCGAAGAAGAGTGTGTATACCTTTTTCACAGGATCTAACTGGTAGCTGGCCAATTCAAGATCAAGGGTGTACTCACCATTGGGAAGAGTATCATTCTCGGCGTGGATTGCCCCGATGGCATAGCTGACAGTGGTTCCTGGTTCAAAATCCACTAGTTTGAGAGCTTCTGCACAACCATAGGGATAGGTTGTATCAAGCCCATCTACATTTGTTGTGATATCGAGTTTGAATTCGCAAAGATCGCTGTGAGTGAACTCAATCGGACTACTGGTTGGATTATTGACACTAACAGATGAATTCACCACAAAGAAGCCTTCAGTTTCGTCCCATTGGACATCTACTGAGGTGATGTAGATTTCAAGATCTCCAGTTGCTGCCTGAGTTCCCGTAGCCAAGAGGAGTACCACTAGTAATGCAAGGATACGTTTCATACCAGTATTTAGGGGACAGGACTTTATAGGTATGACTTTGTGATGATGCGCACGTTCTCTCCAAAATCCATAAATCTCTTCTCCAATGTTCACTGTGTGGACGTATCCGACCTTTTCAACCAACTCAAACCTCAGTTTGATGAGATTGACAAAAGCCTTGATCGCCTAAACTCATTGACCATCCAGATCACAGAGACTCCTGCCCCCCCTTTTATGGAGCAGGAACGCGGTCTTCTAGTTGCAGATCTTTTCAAGGCTCAAGGCTATCAGGTGAGGACGGATACAGTAGGAAATGTCCTTGCAGGTCTGAACCTCAATCATCCCACACCTGTGATACTTTCTGCTCATCTAGATACAGTTTTTTCCAATAGAATAATCAAGGTTGATCGAAGGGAGGAGAAACTCTTTGCACCCGGTGTGGGTGATGATTCAAGGGGTCTGGCATGTCTCCTCCTGATTTCAGAGTTGCTTCGACCGACACCTTTTGCAAGCGATATTGTATTCGTTGCCACCGTCGGTGAAGAGGGACTTGGTGATCTTCGGGGAGTCAAACATGTATTTTCTGAAACATATAGCTGGAAGCCCAAATATTTCATCACAATTGATGGGACAGGAACTACCCGGATTGTTGATCAAGGCATAGGATCTCTGAGGTACCGACTGTATTTTCGGGGTCCTGGAGGTCATTCCTACGGTTCCTTCGGCACTGTTAATCCCGCATTTGCACTTGGCGACTTTATGGCAAGTTTCTCATTGTTGAAGACAAGACCTGAAGTACTCACTACGTTCTCACTGGGAGTTGTAGGTGGTGGGACATCCATAAATGCAATACCCGAAGAAGTATGGGTTGATATTGATCTCAGATCGGAACTCAGCAGTGAATTAGAGTC
>JAEOUB010000193.1 GCA_016839545.1 Candidatus Kariarchaeota archaeon
CTGAATGATAGATATCTATCTGACCCTCGATAAGGATCGAGAATCATCTTTTCAGGAAGATGTTGAGCGTCGACAACACTCAGTTTCACCACAAGTCTTCCCTGGTAGTCCATTGCTTCAACTGCATTGTGCATAAGGTTCACAATGACCTGCTGAAACTGTGTCCGATCAATGGCAATCAGAGGTATCTCGTCATCTGTGATCACCTCCAATTCTACCTCCCAGATATCATTGTTTCGCATCATCTCAACTGTCTTGTTCAGCACTTCCAGAGGGTCGTTGATGATCTTGACAGTAGGCTCATTACCGGTGTATTTCAGCATCTGCCTTGAGAGATCTGCTGCAGTATGAATCAGTATCTCAAGATTATTGGCATACTCCTTTATCTCGTCTGTATCGGTTGACATTCGGATCAGGTCAAGGTACCCTCGCATACCAGTGAGAAGATTGTTGTAGTCATGTGCCACTCCAGCAGCAAGCACGGACACACTCTCCAGGTGCTGTGATTGCAAAATCTGTTCCTGAAACCTGATCTGTTCCTCCTCATAGGATTTTATATCAGAGATATTGACCCAGTAGATCAGAACGGAACCTGTTGACAGGGGTATGAGCTGTGTAAGATAGATATCACCCTTAGTCCCGGTTATCTCCACCTGGATGGGGAGACGGTCATAAAGTGTCTTGCTCAGTGCTTTTTCAAACTGTGAGACACTCTCATCTGCCACAATTTCAATTATAGGCTTATTGATGAGATCCTGGATACGGAAGTGATCACTTCGATTGACATAGATGATCTTGAGATCAGAATTGACGACCATGACCTGATTAGGAGATAACTCCACCATGACCTGGTAGTCATCAAGCTCTGAGGTTATGGTGTCGAGACTGGGATTATCCATAACTTTTCTGACTATTGCAATGCGGAGGTCTTCCGATTCGTCTAATATCAGCGGTTGGACTGCAATAGTTCGGACCTGGGATGACTTGGTCTTAACATTGAGAAAATATGTTTGATCCGACTCAAGATCCCATCTCTTGGATACATGATCAAGAGAACTATCATGTACAAATTCTAGCGGAGAGATGCCAATGACATCTTCCTCAGAATACCCGAGGAGCTCCATCAACTTGTCTGAGATATCAAGAATCTTGTTACTCTGGAATATTATCCACCCGTGGGTCAATTTGTCGGATATTTTCTCATAGAATTCCCGGGGATAATTCTTGCGCGATGAAGTTGACCGGGAACTCATGTCAAAAAGTAAGTAAAGTATATTATTAAAAATTACGTATATACCAGAGACTAGATTTCAGTGGCAACAATACAAAGAAAGCTTGGAATCGATAATTATACCCCTTTCGTCACCATAATCTCATCAAGCGGTTTGCGGTGAATATCCGGAACTGTGGCTCCAGTTGCAGGGTATCCTATAGGAAGCACAACAAAGGGGACCTCATTCTCGGGTCTACCAAGTATCTTCTTGAGAAAATTCATGGGACTTGGGGTATGTGTTAGGGTCACCAGCCCAGCATTGTGTATGGCAGCAATCGCAAGACCTACAGAGATACCCACTGATTCGGAGCTGTAGTAGTGCTTCTTCGACTCACCATCCTCCCGGATACCATATCGTTGCCTGAATACCACGACCAGATATGGTGCCGTCTCCAGAAAGGGTTTTTGCCAGTCAGTCCCCAGTGGAGCAAGTGCCTCAAGCCATTCCTCCGACATACGACCCTCATAGCTTATCCTCTCCTCCTCCTCGGCGGCCTCCCGTATTTTTCTCCGCAACTCCATGTCCTCCTTTCCAATGACCACATAGGTCCAGGGTTGCTGATGTGCTCCAGAGGGAGAGGTACCTGCGGTGTGAATGATATGCTCGATAATCTCAAATGGCACATCTTTATCACTGAAAAATCGACAGGACCTTCTCCTGTCCATCAATCTGTAGAAATTTTCTGCATTCCGACGACTTTCTTCCTCCGACAGTGGCGTGAACTGGTATGGAATGTGAGGGTGCTCCACCATAGGGTATGAATTTTGGATGAATTTAAGTGGATTTTGAGTTGAGAATCAATTATTTGGGATTGGAACTGAGGATGTGCACAACATGGTGCGTAGCAAAACCTGAGAGATTGTGAGTGAGGCCGATTTCGGCATCTGCGACCTGTCTGGGACCTGCTGCACCTCTCAACTGCTCGGTGATCTCAGTGACCTGAGCAAGTCCTGTGGCACCTATGGGATGTCCTTTTGCTTTCAATCCACCAGAGGTGTTGACAGGGAGAGAACCTGAGAGACTGCTCTCACCATCCTCGATGAATTTTCCACCTTTACCTTTCTCTGTGAATCCGAGATCCTCATACTCGATAATCTCTGCAATTGTGAAACAATCATGAGTCTCAGCTACCTGAATGTCTGATGGTTTCAGTTCAGCCATAGAATATGCCTGTTTTGCCGCTCGTTTGAGTGCTTGCCACTCGGTGATTGACTCCATGTTGGAGACACCCAGTGAGGGTTCGGTTGATTGACCTGCACCTCGGATATAGACTGGCTGGTCAGTATACTTTCGTGCCAGATCTCCACGGGTAATGATAACGGCGGATGCACCATCCGTCAGTGGGGAACAATCATAGAGATTGAAAGGGTCAGAGACCATGGGAGCACTCATAGCTTTCTCCAGTGTGATCTCACCTTTGGAATAGAACTGGGCTTTGGGGTTTCTTGCACCGTTATAGTGGTTCTTTACAGCCACTGATGACATCTGCTCCTTGGTTGTACCGTACTTGTTCATATGCTCCTTGGCTGCGAGAGCAAAACCAGAATAGGCAGTAATACCGTGCAGTGACTCGTTTTCAACATCGGGAACAAGACATAGACCCCTGGAGGCAAGTGCCGGATTATGTGTCATCTTCTCCACACCTACAAGCAGGACAACATCTGCCAAACCTGATTTTGTAGCAGCCCATCCATTACGGAGGGCAGCAGAACCGGAAGCACATGCCATCTCAACACGAGAAACAATATTTGGTGTCAGTCCAAACAGCTGTGATCCAAGATTGGCCACATGAGCCTGATCCACCAGCAATTCAGGTTGAGACGCTGCAACATAAAGACCCTCAATCTCGTTGGGTCTCAATTCTCCGTTA
Organism: Candidatus Kariarchaeota archaeon; assembly: GCA_016839545.1. Classification (GTDB taxonomy): domain Archaea; phylum Asgardarchaeota; class Heimdallarchaeia; order Heimdallarchaeales; family Kariarchaeaceae; genus Kariarchaeum. The sequence goes on from JAEOUB010000193.1 coordinate 3,145, forward strand.
GTACTCTTTATTGCCTCTGCAACTGCTTCTGCCATCAGTTCTCTATAGGTGACGTCGTCTCGTTTACCAAAACGTGTGACACCAGCACCGACAATGGCGATTTCACTCATACTATCGTCATACAAATGGTAGAAATTAAATCTGTATGTTGGGGTGTAGCCAATCACTACACGGTGGATCTGCCAAGTGCCTCAAAATCATAGTCTCTGATATATGCGGGAAGATAGTCTTGGAGGTGAGTATGCAGGATCAAAGCGGGGTCGTTGGGCCAGTGCTCCTCCATCCATTTATCATATTCCGTAAGAGGCAGAACTTGATGCAGTTTGTACTTGTGATCCAGAATCTCCTGAACATAGCCGTCAATGAAGGCCTTCTCATAACGGCGCGCCGCATAGATCATAATCATCCTGGATGTGTAGTCGCCAATGCCATCTATCCGTTTCAGACCATCTATACCCCGATCAAATATCGGGTAATAAGCATAGGTCTGAATATCTTTCAGAGTCCTTTTGGTCAGAGAGCCAAGATACTTGGACTTCAGACCAATGCCCAGCTCCTCCCAGTCCTCGATTGACATCTCCTCAAGGATATGGTTCTCAGGAAAGAGATACAGATTGGGCTCCCAGGGTACCTGAGTCCCGTATTTCGCAGTCAATTCTTTGAGTATCACCTGAAAACCTGCAAAGTCCACATTCTGCTGTATGATGGTGCAGACAGCTGCCTCAACAGTATTTGAATTTGCAAACAGGCGAAAGCCGGCATTATCCTTCACAGCTAATTTGACTAGGATATCCTTCTCCTGGGTCTCCCTCAATGCTTGAAGATTATCGTCAGCTCCTATTTCATACCTGATTTTTGACCGAAGAAGTTCTATTTCCTCATCTGATAAGTCGACATTTGACTCGTATTCTATGGTGATCTCAGGTGTCAGTGGCTTCTTCTGCCGGACTCGGACCACAGCAAGTTCACCATCTACTGAAAACACCCGAGTCCAGTGGGGAGCATTGTACTCGACATCACCCATGACATATGCCTTGGGGAGGAAAAGATTGATGGGCAAAACCGTCGTCTCATCTACCTTTTTGCTCCATTTTGGTGTTTTCACAGCTAAACTATCTCATAACAGGATTTATGAGATTTGGTGAGAAATGATATTTATGATCAAAGTCAAGTTCCTCTCCTTTCTAGCACATAGTGTAGGTGTGAAGGAACTTGAGATTGATACCAGGATGAGTTTGCAGGAGACACTCAAATATCTTGCAGATCAATTCCCCAAAATCGCAGATATGTTGGAGGGAGATGCACCCCCGGTAACCTTGATACTTAACGGTTCAAGCCTGTATTTACCAAATGATCTTGATGTAGAGGTGTTTGGTGAGCTGATTGTCTCCCCAATTATTGCGGGGGGTTAGAACCGGATTTGAGTTGTTGGATCTCTCGATCTTTCACGGCAATCTGATCGTTGTTCTGTTGACGTAGCTCTCGCAGTTCATTTTCATGACTTGACTGGAGTTCCTGTTTCATTTCTTCCATGTTCTGTTCCAATTCTTTGACCTTGGCATCATACTTCTCAGACCACTCGGATCGGACACGTTGCTCTGCATCCTCGACCATCTGTTTCTGCCGGTTCTCGATCTCTTGGATCTGGGCATTCTGGGCAAAACTCATAGAGTCTTTCTCAGCCTTGAACTCCTCACGAAGTTTTGACTCATGCTGTGTGAGTGCCTGGTTAAGTTTCGACTCATTCTCACGACGAACCTCTTGTAATGCATTTTGATGTTCATCCTTGAGAGCATTCATCTCTGCGTGATGCTCAGCAGACAGGTCAGTCTTGAGCTGCTCAACACGAGCGGAGAGTTCCTGATCTTTCTGAGCGGAGAGTGCATCCAGAGATTGTTGTTTCTCCATTTCAAATTCAGCAGAAAGCTCATTTCTCAGTTTGTCATTTGCCTCCTGAATTATGGCACTCATCTCTTGCTCAATCTCTTGGGTTGATGAGCCAGAAATCTGCATAGAAAGTGTATCTTCTACAAACTTTTGGAGGAGATTAATACCGAGTTCAGCTCGTTTGAATTCTTCCTGCTCAATTTCTGCGCGGATCAATGAAGAAAATTCCTCAACAGACTTGGTTGCAATTCCAAATACAAATTTTGGAACGGGAGAGGCAGTAGTATTGATTTCTGCCAGAGGTTGTTTGGTTTTATTCAGGTTCTCTAAAAATTCATCTTTTTTGCTGACAGCTGTGAATTCTATCTCAATAGGACCAAATAATTGACGGTGTGAATTATTTAGCATATCTACAAAGCTGATATGCCCTTTGATCTCTCGGATCTGAGCACCTGACGTGTCTCCTGTCTGAAACCGTAATTTCAGTATCCGATCCAGATTTGTCGAGGAATGCATTTCAGGAATGAGTTCTTCCGTTGCACCATCTACAATTTCAATATCATCAGGGATGGAAAGATTGATCTGCACCTGATTGGCAAGTCCATCTCCATCATTTGAGAGATTCAACTGAAAATCAAACAGCTGATTGAACTGAATGTCTCGAGGAAGACTGGTCTGTACGTTGATCTTGGGCATGGTGATTTTGCTTTGGAGCACATCCTGACAGTAATGCAGGACTGTGTTCAGAAGAGATTCAAACCCAGCAAGTTTGGCTGTGGATAGCATTGGTTTAAGATCGGTTGACATGAAATTCTGGGCATCCGTTAATGCACCAATATTGTCATTCTTCAGAGCATCCAGGAGATATCCCAGGGAGTAAAGGAGTTTCTGGAGATATCCTGCATTTTCTTTATCCTGACTGGTCTCCATGTACTCTGTGTAAATTGCAAAAGCTCTATCATAGTCATCATAGAGGAGCGCAACCATACCAGCTAGTGTACCGCATGCGAACCCTCGGTTACTCTCTCCAAATGCAACAGCAGTCTGACCTGCTGAGAGTAATGAGTCGACCACCTGAATATAGAGGGATTTCTGCTTATCAGATTCACCCAAATGACCAGTGGCTAATGCTTGGATATACAATGCTTCTGCAGCAGCACGGTGCTGGTTCTGCCCTATGTATTTGAGAGCTTGATTATTAGATATTTCTACCGCCTGCTCGAATACTTTCTTTGCACCTTGGTTATTTCCTGCGCTTTTCTCAGCGATACCTTGCTCTATCAGTTTAAGTGGGTCAACATTGCTCTCGACGCCCAATTTGCCGAACAGCTCTCCTCGGAGATCCTCTCCAAATCCCATGCAAAACTATGTATGACTTCAGGAATTAAAAAATTACCCACAAAATGGTTTGAAAAGAGAAAATATCAGGAAGAAATAGGATTTTTCAGTCAACTACCTAGCCGCTGATTCGAATAGTTGTTGCTTCTTTATTCTCGGAAATTTCTTGATCTCCATTTCTCTACGCATGGCATCTCCTCGGGACCCATATGTCTCGATATGCCGTACTTCAAACGGAAGTCGGCTTCGTACAGACTTTGCGCCCCTGCCTGATCGATGCTGTTGCATTCTTCTCTGTAAATCGTTGGTCTGACCGGTATAGAATGATCCATCTTTGCATTCCAAAAGATAGACGTAGAACATAGAAGGTTGGTTAGTGTTTCCTATTTTAAGTGTTTGTGACATTCGGCTATAGTCAACCTATTCCAGATGTTGACTTGTGTGAGCAATTGAAGAGAAATGATACTTATTGAGATGTATAGAAGGGACATTACTGATCTGGTAGTTCCTACGATCTGAGCTCACAGATATTACATTGCCCTCGCTGAAGGCTTTGACAAAACTCTCGGTATACCTGAGATTTCTCACCGTACCCTGAATCTCACCATACTTGATATAATACGGACCGGTTTGATCTGGATAGAGACTTTATTCCTCTATCCTGAGGTTTAACGAGTGAGCCAAAATGTTATATGAGCCATGGAAATCGGTAGATCATGTCTGATCTAACATGGGACGAATTCAAGAGAGTTGATATCCGAGTTGGCA
>JAEOUB010000194.1 GCA_016839545.1 Candidatus Kariarchaeota archaeon
ACCTCTTTGAGAGTATATGGCTCGAAATTATCCTCTGCACGGATTCTCACAACAATGGTATCACTGTCCCACAGTATCTCGCCTTCCTGTGTCTTGGTGACATAGAGCAGACTGATGGTGTGATCTCCTCGAGGTATACCTACATTAAATCCGTATACCCCCACCTCATCCATATTTACAGGACGTACATCACCGTCAATGATGATATAGTACTGACCAATAAGTGTAGAGTTTCCAAGTTCAAATGTTCTAGAGATGCCCTCGAATGTGTGGTTTCCCAGTTGCCAGAAGGTATATCCTGAGAAATTCGAAAAGAAATTAATGAGAGTAAACGTATCCGGAGAAACAATCTCGTAGACATTGTCTTCCTCAGGTTCGTAAGGATCCTCTAGTGGGGATGATGGTCCAACCAATCCGATTAAGGTGTTGAACTCGTTGGTATCTACTTGCAGACCGTATCTATCTTCAGATCCAATCTGAGCAGTAGTAGTATGGATGTAAGGGCTTGGCGATCCGCCAAACAGGAGAATTCCAATGCATCCGGCAATAAAAACAAAATTAGCCTTCTTCCGATTCACCAATGAACCAAAATATTGAATGTTTAAAAGAATTGCCCCACAAATTTCCTATAAAGGCTAACATTCATTTGCTATTGCATAGGGCAATAAATACAAGTACCCCCCACAATCTCCACAATTATCACTATAAGGTGTCTTGATTGGAAAGAAATATAGTTATACGTACTGGTTTTGCAGTATTATTCATCATTCTGATAAGTCTATTTTTTTCAGATCTAAACCCTTTGCAAACTACAATTTCCCCGGCTTCTATTGCAGGTTCAGAAAATAATGATCTTGGTTATGAGATATTGGAGTATGAGGATCAGACGATTATTGTGGGGTGGACAAATGGGGAGATCGAATCATCTAGGCGGATAACAGATGAGGGATTGACAGACGAGGTCACAAATCCCAATAATTCTATTAATATATTCATACAGGTGCTCTCAGCAGATTCAGAAATTGTTTCGACATTAGTGTTTGGAGGGAGTGGTAATGATATCCCATATGCAGTAGATCTCACTCCTGACGGCGATCTGGTTATAGTGGGAGTGACCTCCTCGGATGATCTACCGATGAAAGATCCTGATGACTTCTCATTTGAACAGCCATCAGGGGGTGAGTTTGAGGAATTTGACGGATTCCTTCTGAAAGTGAGTTTAGATGGGAGCTTAGTTTGGAGTACATATCTGGGAGGTTTTGGATCCGATTACCTTACCTCTGTCACGGTTGATCCATACACTGGAGAAATCTATGCATCAGGTTTTTCCAATTCCAACCAGGGGATACTACTCAATCCAGGTAACATGACTGTGGATGAGGATTATCTTAGTGGTGAGGGGATACTTGTCAAGTATAGTCCTGAAGGAGAGAAGCAATTCGGATATTATTTCGGTGGAAACGGTACAGACATCCTCTATGATATCTCTCTTGCCAATGACTCATCCATCTATCTCTCAGGTATTTCCAATTCTTTCGACCTATTTGAGAAAATTGGCAGATTTGAGTCCAGAACATATGAAGTATTGGATCAACATCAGATTGAAAATTCCACCCGGTCGATTTTTGTCATGAAATTTAACTTAGAAATCAGAGATATTGAATGGGTTCGACCTCTGGGTACAATCAACGAAGTACTAGATCCCGATACTGGGAACCAGCAGATTGAACTCAGGAAATTTGAGGAATATACACAGCTTGAACTGGTTCCTGAAAAATCACTGACAGTTGGTTACTCCGCGTTGAGCTCTACCACTAATGTGGTTGATTCCAATGTGGCTCGGTTGACTCTCGATGGTGATATTTCTTGGGAATGGTCCTCAAATGGAGATGCAAGCGACAGGCTGATTGATCTGGAGGTTCTTGCAGATGAGTCGGTCATAATCGCCGGTAAAACCTCATCTGTTAACTATCCAGTAAAACATGCTGTCAATTCTATTCACGCCGGTAGAATAGACGCCTATGTGACCCGTATTGATAAAACAGGAGAACTTCTTTGGAGTACATTTATCGGAGGATCTCTTGAGGATGTTGCGATGACAATTCAGCTCAAAGAAGACAGTGTCAGGGTTCTTGGATACACACAGTCAAATGACTTTCAGGGTGAAAGCTTTACCATTAAGGGTCTGACCGATTACTTTGTACTTGAACTTCCTACTGATCTTCAGGACAGCGGTGGGTTGACTCGCAATAATTTCCTCCAATTCCTTGATGCATTTATAAAAAATACCTCATTCTTTGAGATCCTGATGCTTATTTTCGGAATATTCTTTGGCTACACCTCAGTTATCTACTTTAGACGAACACAGGTGGGTGAATATCTGTTGCTCTCGTCAATATTTGCAGGTCTCCTGCTGACCTCTTTTCTGTCATTCCTCACTCGGGTTTCAAAAGTGCAGGTTGCTTTTGATTTCATCTTGTTTCGTCAGCCATTTCTGGGATGGACTGTACTGTCTGTCTTGCTGCTGGCCCATGCCTATCGTATCAAATGGTATGGTCTTCCTAAACAACAGATTGCAATCGCGTCATTTCTATTGATACTGAAACTTGTTGTACTGGGTTTTGTCTTTGCGTCGGGGCAGTTTGCATCGTTCAATGAGTCGCGCACTGCAACTATTGTGGGTATTTCCTTCCTCATTACTTTCCTTCTCTTTGACATCTACGTTATAGTGATCCTCAACTATGCATACAATAATCTGGAATTCGTTCTCAACACAAACCAGGTAAGAAATGCATTCAGGCTTTGGAGGGCGGCCTGGGTTTTCTATGGATTGGGATACCTGTTTCTGCTCATCTATACCGTGCTCCAGCTGTTCCTGTTTCAGAACCTTGGCTCATTATCTGAAGAAATTGCTGCATCCACTGAATTGCAATTAGTCTCCATCTACCGCGTATTTGACCTAATCATGCAAAGTGGTGTCACTTTCTTCATAGTGGTTGTTCTGATAGGGATTATCGCGGTCCGCTACCCCGAGGGTGTGCTGATATCCCATGCACAGGTTGCACGAGCTGCCGCTATCTATGACAAGACAAAAACCATGCAAGACGAGAAAAAACCGGTATCAACCCCAGGTAAGACGTCCATTCAGGATTATCTTGCCAATGCAATGAAAATGCT
>JAEOUB010000195.1 GCA_016839545.1 Candidatus Kariarchaeota archaeon
ACCCGTCATTTTAGCTGCAGTGAAACCAGATCCAAATTCAATCCCTTTCACCGCTGGGATAGAGAACCCCATATGTGCGATTTTACTCTCAATGGAATCAAACCAGGGTTCTCCAACTCCAACAGGTAATCCGAGAACCTGGCACTCCACAATACCTCCACATGAATTACCATGCTCCTTGAGCTCAGTTATTCTGGCAATAATATCTTGGATTATTCCTTCATCTGCTGCCCGTACGATATTTTCATCAGAGTAGATGAAATCTTCATTGAGTTTGTAGTTTGAAGGATTTCCTGAAATGCCATTAATTTCTTTTGTGTACGCAATCACGTCAATTCCCTGTAAACTCATGATCTGTCTGGCGATACAACCAGCAATCACTAGTCCAACCGTCATTCTACCTGAGAATCGACCTCCTCCTCGATAGTCATTTGCTCCTTTATACTTCACAAATGCCGGATAATCAGCATGACCAGGTCTTGGCGTGTCTTTGATTTCATCATAATAACTAGAGTCGATATCTTTGTTTCTAACAAATGCAACAATTGGCTCCCCAGTCGTTGTACCGTTGAGTATACCTGCCTCAATAATCAGCTCATCCCCTTCTTTCCGATCAGTAGTTACCTTAGATTGTCCAGGTCTTCTTCTCTCCAACTCAGAGGAAATCTTGTCAAGATCAATATGAAATCCGGGGGGGACTCCGTCAATCGTTACGCCAACGAGATTTCCATGACTGGAACCAATAAGTGTAATGCGATATCTCTCACCAAAGGAATTCATGACAGGCTCAATCCTAACCGTACGGTAATTTACTTCAATTCTATGCTTTTACAAAAAACAGGTGATAACAACCAACTCAAAGTGTCAGTTTCATATTGAAATTGGTTACCTTGAAATCAATGATCTCAGATCTGAGAAGAAATCAAGATAAGATACTGAGACACACTCTGCATTCTCTATCTCTATGCTTTCAGTTGCCTGGGTTCCAAGTATTGCACAGGCCATCGCAATACGGTGATCTGTAAAACTGTCCAACGTGACACCTCCATTGATAGTTCCTCCGGTGATTATTGCGCCATCTTCAGTTGTGTTAATCTCTATCCCTACTCTCTTCAGATTATCTGCCATAGCTGATATCCGGTCAGTTTCCTTAATTTTCAAATGATGGGCATTGTACAGACGGCTCGTTCCATTGCACATCGCAGCCAACACGCAGAGGATAGGGAACAGATCTGGGCAATCCCCAAGATCAGCCTCGAATGACCTCAGTTCATCTCCTTTGATATGGATGGTTGCTCCTCGATCCTCAACCATCGCTCCAGCTCTCTGAACAAAATCGATGATTCTACTGTCTGCCTGAGTGTATTGTCTATCCATGTTTCTAATGGTAATTTCATTTCCAGGAAGTGCACCTGCTACAATGAAAAATGCTGCTGAGCTGAAGTCTGCAGGTACATTGATTTCCTTGAGATTCAATTGTTTTCCTGTAATTTCAAAAATATTATTCTCCTCAAATATCTCTATATCTGCCTGTTCTAACATTTCAAGTGTTAATTTGATATAAGGGAAAGACACGACAGGAGGAATGAGTTCAATTCTCGTTTTCTCACCGTATCGCAATGCTGCCAGGAGAAGTAATGCTGAGATATACTGAGAGGACTCATTACCAAGAATAGTGCATTGGAGTTCTCCCTCCGATACTGGTCCATTGATATGTACTGGCGGTCTACCTTGTTCAGTTGAAATCTCGGCACCAAGTTGTTGCAAACTACTCACGAGCGGTCCGACAGGTCGTCGATTAAGTGATTTATCTCCTGAAAGGATCGATGATCCATTAAAGAGAGATGCAATACCAGTGAGCAACCGAAGAGTGGTACCACTATTATGGCAGTTGACCTGTCCAGGAGCATGATTGGCTATTGAGACAACTCGTAGTTCGCCATTCTCTTCCTGAAATTCTACTCCCATCTGTTCCATGGCTGATTTAGTTGCTTGTACATCTGCACTTTCAAGGAGATTGTGAATCAGTGTACCCTTAGAGAAACCGCCCAGTATCAGGGCCCTATGGCTAACGCTTTTTGAGCCGGGTGGAGAAATTACACCATTCAGTTTTGATGGTGAAACGATCTCTTTCAAACTCTCAAACCTCCGACAGTCAGATTGTAATCAGGTATAATGTCCTTCAATTGCGATTGAATTTTTTCAGTTTCTGATGGTTGTGATAGAACAAAGACTGAGGGTCCAGCACCATTTATTCCCACTGTCGATCCTGTCAGTCGACTCAATTCTGATGGAATATTTTCAGATAGCAGATGTGCTGCATAGACACTGGTATTGAGGCGTATCGCCTCTCTCCAATTACCAGAAATTGCTTTCTTCTTTGCTTCCTCTAAAACACCTTGATCCTCAGAGTCAAGTTCAATTTTGATAGATGCTTTTGGGATGGACTTTAGGGGAACTGCAAATATTACATTTTCATTCATATCAGGTCTGTCCTGAGTGAATAGCACTTTCCTTTCCAGATTATCAGTAATCCAATATCCTCCCACAGACACTGCGTAGGCATCGTCCATTGCCCCTGTGATCGAGACTCCAGCATTTATTGATGCAGATGCGGATAATCCAATAATATTACTTGTTGAGAGTTCCAGATTGTACATAGAATTGAATGCAGATACCAGACCTACGGAGGCTATGCTTGAAGTTTTCATACCTCTTGCCGGGGGAAAAATGATGTTCATATCTATCCTGAACTGATCCTCAATTCCAAATTGTGTTCTCATCAGTTCAAGACACTCATCCACCAACTTCAGGTCTGTGTCATTTCCAGTATCAACTATCATATTCTCTGATCTTTTCACAGTAATCCTATGAGTTGGAGTGGTACCTATTGCAGCTCCTATACCAGTTGCAATTGCATTCAGTACAGTAATTGCACTACCAACTTCGACTGTGATCATTCAAAATTCCCTCCTGAATTCTTCATACAGTTTCTCTGTGTCCAGAGTTACGTCGTTCCACCATTCAAATGCTTTGGCCGCTTGATAAAACAGCATCAATTTGCCATCAACTGCCTTTAAGCCCGATTTCTTGGCATATTGTACAAGTCCTGTATCGCCCTTACCATAGTTAAGGTCAATTACGTAGCGAACTCCTGAAGGTATTGGGACCAATTCTTGAATACTTGTTTTGGAGTACCCGAGACTTGTAGCGTTGATGTACACAACAGGTTTCCAGCTCTCAAGATCAAATTCAAAACCTCCCACAGCTATTTGGGATAGTACATCAGGGTTCCAGCTCTCAAATCTTTCTTTTGTTCTGTTCAAAACCAAGATCTCGGCCCCGATTGCTGAAACCACCTCAACAACTGATAGCGCAGCGCCTCCTGCCCCGATCACTACAACTCTTTCTTTTTCAGAGATATTATAGAAACGATCAAGAAGAGATCTGAAACCCAAGATATCTGTATTTTTTGTTTCTGTACTTTCACTGAATTTAATAGTGTTCACGGGGTAATCCGAAAGTACCTTCTTGTACGGAAAGGTGATGTTCACTCCCTTGAGTTGGTATCTTGAGAGTATATCCAGAACCTCCTTTACTCTTGACTCTTCATGGATCTCAAACAGATGGTAGTAACCCTGTTTACCAATCTTCTTCATTAAAAATGAGTGAATTTTTGGAGAGAGGGAGTGTTCCAGTGAACTCCCTATTAGGCCGAGCAATATAGGGTCATTACCAAGATGGATAAGACTGTTGTAATGCGGTATCTCGCCACTTTCCCTAGCTCCAAATACAAATTCTTGGTTTAGAGGTGTACATAGGGTACGGGAGAGTATCCCATGTTTTCCTATTCCCAATATGACGTGTCTGGGAAAAGTTTCAATCAGGATTTCTAATGACTTCAGCATGTCATATGTGTCATGTGGTTTACCAACAAATTTCAAAATATGCAAGTCAGAGCTAAGATAACTGTATTTCTCTTTGAATCTTGTGGCCGCAACGATCATAGGACCAGAGTAATCATGCATAGACAGAATGGCTGTAGTTTCCAGATCCTTGATTTCGGGCAAAAGGTCCAAATCTCGGTCAATCTCTAGGTCAATATAATCTGGCCTCAGGTCATAAAAGCTTCTTAATACCGTGTGCCTGTCTTCTGAGTCGTATTTGCCCCCCTCTTTCTGACTCCTCAATGTTAGTATGAACCTGTAATTGAAGGAGTCGCGATTCTCCCTGACGTATTGTAGAAGCTCTGGGGCAAGGTCTATTCTAAATTCACGTATTACCTGAGAT
>JAEOUB010000196.1 GCA_016839545.1 Candidatus Kariarchaeota archaeon
CACCATAAACGTCAGAGAAACTACGATCCTAAACTTTGGGGTCTTGCAACTGATATCGTAGTTATATCGTACCTCTCCAGGATCACTGAGGGTTGGATCATGCCAAGTGATTGGGTACTACCTTCAATTGATACCATTCCAGAAGAATATCAAACGAAAACTGCAGACGAGGTCTACCAAGCCTTACTTGAAGAGATTACTGAGTCTGAGGCCGGAAGAAGGGCTGATAATACAGAAGAGGAACTGGACACTCATCCTAACCTAGAAGACCTGATTATGAACCAGGTGGCAGTTAAACAGGAGGAGATGGGGCTTCGTGAGGAGAATTGTGATATAGATGAAGTTGTACTGGAAGTAAACACAGAGTCAGATCAGGAGGAATTGGAGGAACAATATTTTGAAGGTCTGCTTAGGACTGCCTATGAGAGACAGAAAGGTTTTGGATCTCTCCCCGAGGGACTTGATCGATTTCTAAGTGAGCGACTTACACCCTCTGTAGATTGGAAAACTACTCTCTCCAGATATCTCCAGAAAATAATTACACATGACCTGAGTTGGTCTAGACCAAACAGGCGATTGCTAGGACAGGGCTACCACCTTCCTGGACCCCTAAAGGAGAACACCTCTGTAGTTTTAGGTGTGGATACCTCAGGATCTATCGAGGAAGAGCAACTCAGCAGATTTCTATCTGAAATCCAGTCAATCCTTGAAAGTGTCACCAATGTGAAGCTTACCTTGATTGATTGTGATGCTGAGATTCACCAGATACGGGAGTATGAGACAGGAGAGCCATTGAAGGTCCATACATTTCGAGGTGGAGGGGGTACTGATTTTCGACCTGTCTTTGAGAAACTCCCTGAACTAGAGGTTGATGCACTTATCTACATCACTGACGGTCGAGGTATCTTCCCACAGACTTCACCAGATATACCTGTGATCTGGGCATTGACAGAAGACACACAAGTTCCATTTGGAAATATTGTCTACCTCCGCTAAATCTATCAGATGAGCTAGGATCGAGAATAACCTACTTATTATCCATATTCTTTGGATGAGTATGGAAGAGGTAGCATCAAAACGGCAAATATGGCTTATGGCGATACGACCCAAGACTCTCCCGGCTGCTCTTGGTCCGGTACTTGTTGGTGCAGGATTCGGATTACAGCTGGGAACTTTCCGACCTATTCCTGTCATAATTGCAATAATAGGTGCATTGCTACTTCAAATTCTTTCAAATCTGGGAAATGACTACTTTGACTACAAATCGGGTCATGATACTCCTGATAGAGTGGGACCCACGAGGGTAATGGCCAGTGGTCTACTTTCTGTCAAAGAAGTGAAACGGGGTATTCTCATCAATATTGTCCTGGCTATGCTGAGTGGTTTATACCTGGTATTGATCGGTGGAGTGCCAATTCTGGTGATTGGATTAGTTTCGATTCTGTTTGCCTTGCTCTACAGTGGTGGACCGTATCCACTATCTTCTCATGGGCTTGGGGATCTCTTTGTGTTCATATTCTTTGGAATTGTCGCGGTAAATGGGACCTACTATGTGCAGGCATTACAATGGGACGCTGAAGTTTTGGTTGGCTCCTTAGCTATGGGATTTTTGATCACTGCAATCTTGGTTGTCAACAATTACAGAGATATAGAAACAGATGAGGTTACCAACAAGCGTACTCTTGCGGTCAGAATGGGTCCTCACACAACCCGTACATACTACTTGGTACTCCTGATATTTGCATATGCCACCCCTCTGGCAATGGTGATTATTTTTGGATACTCCGTTTTCACACTCCTCCCTCTCTTGTCACTCCCTCTTGCCGTTTCATTGATACGAGACCTGAATACTCTCCTGGGTCCTGCTCTCAATAAAGTACTGGGAGGTACTGCACGGCTGAGCCTTATCTATGCAGTTCTGTTCTTTGTGGGTCTTGCACTATGAATTTAGGGAAGAATTGGTTGAACCAACGAGCTGTTTCAAACCCTCAGGATGTAGCGATCTATTTTGAAGAGTCAGCAATCACCTTTCTGGAACTCTTTGACCAGGTAAAGAAGTATGCCAATGGGCTTCTAGAGATATCAACAGGTGACAAAGTTGCCCTTCATCTTGATAATTCCCCAGAAATGATCGCCCTTATCCATGCTTGTCAATTTGTGGGAAAGAAAGCAGTCCTGATTAACACCAGGTTGACAGCAAGCGAGGTTGAATGGCAACTTCGCCATCTCAATGTCGGTGTGCTTATCTCAAATAGTGATCTTTCGTTCACAGATCTCGATCTGGTAATCTATCAAACAACAGATCAGATATTTGATCACTCTACACAGGAACCCCCTCAGTCTTTCGATCCTTCTGATATCGCGTGGTATGTCTTCACATCAGGGACTACCGGACTTCCTAAGGCTGTGCCTTTGACTTATTCCAATATGTCTGCTTCTGCGATTGCATCCCAATCCAAATTGGGGGCACATCCTGGAGATATCTGGTTGCTTAACATGCCTCTTTTCCACCTTGGAGGTTTGGCTATTGTATTTCGGTCGATAATCTCCAATATCGCCATATTACTCCATTCACGTTTCGATATGAATCTAATTATCGGGGATCTGCAGGAATATCCAATCACACTGATGTCCTTGGTTCCCACAATGCTCAAAAGACTGATGCCTCACCTCAATAACAAATCTACTCTTCGTCATATCCTGATAGGAGGTGCCGCAACGCCTGTGGATTTACAGAAAGAAGCTCTGCAGACATTGCCTATAGCCATAACTTACGGGATGACGGAAACCTGTTCACAGTTCACTACAGCAGTATCTGCAGAACTTGAAGGTCGTATCGGCACCTCTGGTAAGCCAATCAATGGTGAATTCAAAATATTCGATTATGATTCTTCAGGTATAGGTGAAATTGGAGTGAAAGGTCCTACAATCACTCCCGGATATGTTGTCAGTTCAACAACACTGAGAGATGGTTATTTCATGACAGGTGATCTGGGATATGAAATTGATGGATATCTCTATGTGGTGCAAAGAAGACAAGATCTCATCATTTCAGGTGGTGAGAATATTTATCCCTCAGAGGTTGAGGCGGCACTTAACAAAATTCCTGGGATCAATGCTTCCTGCGTATTCGGCATTACGGATTCAGAATGGGGGCAGATACCAGTTGCCTGTCTTGAGCTCCAATATGATATTGCGGTCATTGAAATAATTGATATTATTTCCTCAGAATTAGCACCCTACAAGATACCAAAAGCCTGGTATAGAGTAGATATGCTCCCTCGTACTGCGTCAGGCAAGATTATTAGAAAAGATATTCTCAATCTCTATCCGGAGGACCTTAATCCACTCTAAGAAATGGGAACGAGACTAAACCCTGATGTGTACCATTAATAACTTCCCAACTGTAAATTGAACTGCTCAATGGTAACCCTTCAGGTCAAACTGTTCGCTGTTTTCATCGGTGTAATCTTGGTTACCGCTACAGGCATTTACTGGTTTGAGTCAACTAATATCCAGGTGCCAGACGACGATCCAGATCCTGATCCAGATCCCACTCCAACCCCCACAGCGCCTGAAGTTAGTCTGTCTTTCACCTTGACCTCAAATTCGACGTACCGCGGAGATAATTTTCAGGGAATATTGGCTGTGACTTCTGATCAGCCAATCTCACTCCACAATATATCATTCTCACTAAATGATTCCAATTACAATAGAACCGGCCAACAAATAATTCCGTTAAATTCTATGGTAAATACTTCTGCCTCTATCCCTATCGCACTATCACCAGCATTCCCAGGAGGGTCGGGTGCAGTGATTGCACAACCTGAAACAATTTACAACATCTCTGTAGCGGAGGTTATTTTCAACAGTTCTGAGTTTTACTACTCACAGATTGTGAACTCAACTCATTCGGTTTCGATCACAGATCCCCCTGTCCATGATCAGGCACAAAATTTGGTATGGGAATTTATTGGAAATGCAACTCTGGCATCTCAAAATGCGACGCATGCATCCATTGACGGGCTCGTCAATCAGACCTATATTCTTCAGACAAAGATCAATGGAACAGGCTACACTCGCATCGATTACAACTCAACTACCATAAACTCTACTCTCAATTTCTTAATTGATGGTCGCCAGGTCGCACCAAACAATGGCTATGTACCCATTGGCAATTATCTCAATGAAACAGATTTTGCAATTGTTGGAAAATTCAACGGGACCGGTTCTTCGAGTTTCAATATCTCCATACTGACGAAAAAGATCACTCTGTTTGCAGTAGTTGCAAATGATCAGTGGGAACAACCGTCTATAGATGGCTTCAATTTCAGAGGACCTGAATTCTATATCAGACAGGCAAGTACACATTTTGAGTATACTCTGAATGTCAGCATAGTTCCGGCTGTTCGGGTGACATTGCCACCTACGGCTCTTCCTGACCTTTTCATCCTATCCAATATTGCACGGACTACCGTAGGTACTGATCTTGGATTGGTCAATGCAACCTGGGCATTTGGTCCTGGAACTTTCAAGGAGAACCAGGGGTATGACATTTTGCTTATCTTCACTAACAAGACAATGAATAACCTGGGTGTGGTGCTGGGTACCCAGGGTCAGGGTGCATTCAATATGGCAATTCATGCCCGTGGCTCTCTAAACACCGGGAACTATCGGTTACCACCTCAATTTGCAGATAATCTCATCCAGCATGAAGTGTCACATATTTTTGGAGCTCCAGACAGATTTACATCGACTTCAGAACCCAGTGTAATGACAAAATCTACTGCAGACGATGCCCTGATTGACATAATATCTGGCATATTCTGGCTGTTTCAAATAAATTGGCTTGAAGATGATATCCAGACAATGACGGATGATCTGATCACTACGTATTGGGATTACACTTTTTGATTTGGTTCAATGCTAAGTTGCGTTCTAAGGATCTTTGTGATTTTGCTCTTGACCTCTTCTACAGTGATTCTCCGGCCTGTCTCGATGGCCATCGTGGATACGGGAAGAGCAAGTCCACAGGGTACTATTGCAGTGAATCCAGTCAGTGGAAGATCAATATTGATTGCAAAACCGTGTTTTGTCACCCCATCTCTATTTGATAACCCCACTGCGGCTAGCTTTCTGGGGATTTCAGATTTGGTCCAGATCCCAGGATTCTCCTCATCGATGTCTGCATCAATACCATAGGAGTTCATCAATTCAGAAACGGATCTTAGAATGCGTGCCACAAGGTCATGTATCCCACCCACACGATTGAACTTGCAAATTAAGTAACCAACAAGCTGTCCAGGTCCATGAAATGTGGCAGAACCTCCTCGATCTACTTTGAAAAGTTCGATATTATTCTCCTGTAACTCCTCAGGTGTCATGAGAAGGTGCTCATCTTCTGTTCTTCTTCCCAAGGTAATCACATTTGGATGTTCGAGCAAGTAGATTTTGTGGTTTGCCCCCTCTTTGACATTCTTCCATGATTGCTCCTGGATTTCCAATGCTTCGCCATATGGAATGAGCCCGAGATCCTCTACTTCCCAGCTGTATTTGCTGTACTCAGGCTGGAATACATCAATCTGAGGTTTATTCATCCCCCATGACCTCATAAATTGATTTGGCATGGAATATTGGATTGAAGTCCCATGGATTGTCTATGATTTCAGAAACGTTTCTTGTCCCAAAATGGACACTACCTGGCATTCTAATTACCTTCTTGAGATCAACACTCACGCCCTGATCTATCCTAGGATAGCGGTGTTTGATCACACCTTTGAAGAAATCGTCTGTATTTGGAGCCAATTCCAGGATTTCTCTGGGGCTGCTTACTGTTTCAATCTTGTCTTTCATTCTCTTGGCAGTGGTTGTTCCAAATCCCGCTTCCTCTTTCAGCAGGCTTTCCTTGCTATGCGTGACAAAATTCCTGGCAAGGTGGTTCAGTATTCGGTTTTTCATGAATTTCTCATTGGGGCCCAACTCTTTGACTTCATCTCCAATAATCAGCTGCATGTATGAGATTATTGCGACTCTCTGATCACGGGTGAGAGTGAATGTTGAGTCGTCAAGTACCCAGCAATGGTACCCTCGACCACCAGTATACACCCATACAAGATCACTGAAGCCGAAATCAATGCGAAGAGTATCATCAATAATGAGGGCTGCTTCTTGCATGTGTACCCAGCAGATCTCACAAACTTTCCTACCGGAGCATTCACAAGTTCTCACAGGATCGTAGGCATCCATGTCCAGGTCGAAGAGTAATTCTCTGCCCATCCATTTGGTATTGTGTATTGTCTTCTCCCTGGTGAGAGGTTCCTCATACAATGCACCGATATAGACTCCTTTTGCTGGATAGAGTGTGAGATACTCAATGAGTACATCCATATTTTCAAAGGACCGGTTTCTTACCCATGTGTTCATGTCCATTCTCAACACTGCAAATTCCCGGGTACCAAATGGTTTATTCTTGAATATCCGATGCAGAATTGTACGGTCAAAATGGTCTTTGTAGTACCGCTTGAAGTCCTCCTGTAATTGGTCAGGGTCAAAAGAAGTTACCTCACTTGGCTCAGTCAACAGGAGTCACCTCTTCCTCCTCGACCTCAGGTATCGGCTCGGTTTCAAGTAATTTTCCGGAAGACTTTGCGGCAATGTTAACATATTGAAGGGGGAATGTGATCGCTTTGACAGTCCTGTTCGATGTCATTTCTAGGTATTTGGCACACGCCATTTTAGGTTGTGACTTCTCTTTGTTCTGTATAACCTGCAATGCAATAGGGTGTTTTCTCGCCTGATCATAGCCAGGTTGTTGCTTCATGTAGTGCTCAACCATGGACTTCACGCCACTGACGTCTCTTTGAATGAAAGTACAATAATATTCTAGCTGGAGTTTTGAGCATGCGATCATGTTATAATCCTTTTCAGAACCTTCAAGCCCATAGAGATGGCGTATATTGTATCCCGCCCGAGACTCAAATTCCTCAAAAGACAATCCTTTGTTGTCAACTGCTCTTTCATACCAGTATCTTAACTGCTCATCAACTCCCATACCGATATGTTTGAGGAAGAGTCCTAGCTGAAGTCTTTGATTATGGTTCAAATAGCCTGTTTCATCTACTTTCTGCAGTAATTCCTGGATGCAAGGTGGGAATAATATCATATTATTGATAGTTCCTTCAAGATTCAGGCTTCCAACAGTGTTCAGTGAGTATTTAGGACTAATGTGTCTGTGTATCAGGTCATTGATTTGACCTCTCAGTCTCTTTATCTCACCTGATGCTTCAGTCTTTATCCTTTCTCTTAATTTGTCAAGATCTTCCTGAAAGAGATCTTGGTACCGGTGTTTGATGGTTGTGGAATAGCGATCAAGGCTAAGTAATACCCACCCTTTGTAGATAATTATACGTTTATTCCTTCTCAGTAGATGTGCACTTGCATATCGATAAGACAGTGCAATCATCTTTTGCATTCCAAATTCCTCTCCCTTATAGGTGAGGTACTGTGATTTTTTGGCCTGTTCCTTCCGGGTATTGAGTGGGGGGATATTCAGTTCCTGGATAAGATCCTCACCCAAGTGTGCGATCAAATCGTCAAGTACCATCCAGTTCTGTCCAAACTCATCATCAGGGAAAAGGAAATCAAGCACTTTCTCTTTATCGGACCATAGAGCATTCTCAAATCGGTACTGAAAGAGATCTCCCTCATACTCAAGGAACCAGTTTGTGTAGACAAGGTCTTCTACAATTCCCATTTTCATGACAGTGATAGTCTTTGAATCAACTGCTATCCTCTCCTGGTATGCAGCGTCTGACTCCCCGTGTCTTTTGCTGAAATCATGATCATTTTTGAGGTCATCATAGATTTCAGATCGTCGGTGAATGAACTCCTCAATCTCAGCCAAAGTTGGCTTGAATTTCCCTATTGGCCGGCTTTGGAGGGGGAACCATAGGGGAAGCTGAGATTCACTCATCGGTATGATAACCACAATCGCAGAGTAAAAAAGATTTTACTTCAAAGATAAGGAATTGGAGATCTTGATTATTTATGGTCATATTCTTTGATTACAGGATCATTAGATTCCCAATTTCAACTTCATGATTGAATTATTTTGAAGAATTATGAAAAAGTCAAATATTGGAATAAATACAAGGAACTATGGATAAGGACGAGTTGCAGAAAATCTTCACAGAAGACCAGTATCAAGTCCAGTTATTTACGGAAAAAGGGTATGAGAGGCGTCAATGTGTTTCCTGTTCCCATTACTACTGGTCAATAGATCCGGATCGAACCACATGCGGTGATACGCCCTGTGAGGGTGGATACCACTTCATTGGTAAGAAGACTGCAGATCTAGATTTTCATAAGACACTCGCCCGAATTACAGAATTCTTTGAGAAGAATGGACACACTGCCATCGAACCTTATCCGACAGTTGCACGATGGCGAGACGACCTGGATTTCACAATTGCATCTATTGCAGATTTCCAACCCTGGGTGACCAACGGGACTCTACCCCCACCCGCAAATCCACTGGTAGTACCCCAACCCTGTATTCGTTTTGGAGGAGAATTCTCAGATGTTGATAATGTCGGTCGTACAGGACGTCATCTGACAAGTTTCATAATGTTTGGCCAACACGCCTTTAACGGTCCTGACCTGAAGGGAGGGTACTGGATGGATAGATGTATTGATCTTAACTTTGAGTTTCTTACTGATGTATTACAGATCAAGCCCATAGATCTGACCTACATTGAGGGTATCTGGATGGGAGGTGGGAATTTTGGTCCAAATCTAGAGTCGTTTGCTTTCGGTACTGAATTGGTGAATTCAGTGTTTATGCAGTACGAGAACACTCCTACAGGATATCGTGAGATGGATCTCAAAGTCATTGATGTAGGATGGGGACTTGAGCGTCTCTCTTGGTTCAGTCAAGGAACTCCGACAATTTACGAGGCAGTTCTCGGTCCTGTACACGATTATATCCTCAAGGAAACCGGAATAAACTATGATAAGGAACTTGTCTCTAATTATGCTAAAGTAGCTGGATTGATAGATGTCAATGAGGTGAAGGATCTCAAATCTGCAAGATCAAGTATTGCTAATGATCTCGGTCTTTCACTATCGGAGCTTAACTCATCTCTTCAGGAGATCGAGGCTATCTATGCAATTGGAGATCATGCTCGTACTCTTGCATTTACATTGGCTGATGGTGCAATTCCTAGTAATGTTGGTGGAGGGTACAATCTTAGAACTATCCTTCGAAGAATATTCACTCTAAATGATATGCTTGACTTTAATCTTGATGTCACTGAAATTATCTCACGTTCTGCATTGTATCTCTCACAGAGCTTTCCCCGAGTTAGGGAGTCAGAGAAATTTGCTGGAACTATCGTGGATATCGAGCGAGGT
Source organism: Candidatus Kariarchaeota archaeon (assembly GCA_016839545.1). Lineage (GTDB taxonomy): Archaea > Asgardarchaeota > Heimdallarchaeia > Heimdallarchaeales > Kariarchaeaceae > Kariarchaeum. Next base: position 9,412 of record JAEOUB010000196.1, read on the forward strand.
CGTCATCTTACGACACTTGACAAAGGACGAAAGTATGTACAAAACATGCTTAAACAGGGTAAATCCCTAGAAACCGATACCCTCATCGAGTTGTATACCTCACGTGGTATCCCACCTGAGACTGTGGAGCAGCTTGGAAGCGAGATAGGTATCGAAATCGAGGTTCCCCTTGACTTTTATCAGCAGGTGGACAAAGTTCTTCCCAAAATAGAGAAGGCCAAGGAGGGAGAGGAGGAACTCGATCTTAATGATCTCAAATCGTTCCAGACTGAACAGCTGTACTATGATAAGAAACTGAAATCAACATCTAAAGCCAACATCGAGGCGATACTTGATACAGGTCACGTGATTTTGGACAAGACGATCTTCTACCCCACTGGCGGCGGTCAGGCTGAGGACTTGGGTTGGATCAGCCTTGGAAAAACCAGAGCAGAAGTTGTAGACGTGAAAAAATACGGTACTGCAATAGTTCACAAACTACGAAAGGTGCCAGAAAGTTTCAAGGTTGGAAGCAAAGTTGAATTAGAGCTTGATATGGAGCGACGCTTGGCCTTGATGCGTCATCATACGGCTGTTCACATTGTTGGAGGTGCTGCCCGAGAAGTTTTGGGATCTCATGTATGGCAAGCCGGTGCTGACAAAACCCCTGATCGAGGGAGACTGGATATCACACACTGGGAGTCCATCTCAAGAGAAACCTTGGATGAGATTGAGAGTGTATCTAATCGAGTTGTCATGGATAATCGGAAAATCAAAAAACATATTCTGGAGCGATCAGAAGCAGAACAGAAATTCGGTTTCACTATCTACCAGGGTGGTGTAGTACCCGGCAAGGATTTGCGGATAATAGAAATTCCTGGTATCGACACTGAAGCGTGTGGTGGAACTCATGCCGATGCCACAGGTGAAATTGGATATATCCGGATCATCAATGCAGAAAGGATACAGGATGGTATTGTCCGTCTGACTCTCAAGGCAGGTATGAATGCTGTGGATAATGCTCAACATGAGTATCAACTGTTATCTGAGTCAGCAGCAGCCTTCAAGGTGACACCCGAAGAGCTCCCCAAAACATCCGAACGTTTCTTCAGCGAGTGGAAAGATCAGCAAAAACTCATTGACAAGCTGTCAAATGATCTTGCTGCTGCTAGGGTACCTCAATTAGTAGCCGATGCCAAAGAGGTTGTCACTGAAAAAGGAACTACTGTTCGAGTGATTGTGACAGAGCTCCATGCTCCACAGACAGAATTGATCAATCTTGGACAGCAATTCAGCTCATTATCAAAAGACACAGGGGATCTTGTTAGTGTCATTGTAGGTACACATGAAGGACGCGCCATGGTTGTGGTTGCCAAAAGTGAGGGTTCTCAGTATCCACTGACTCCAATTATCAGATCTGTTGGCAAGCTTCTCGGCGGCGGCGGTGGAGGTAAGGGTGATGTCGTTGCTGGTGGGGGAACCAACACCTCAGGTGTCCCTGAGGCTCTGAAGAAGGCTGAGTCAATTATTATCAAAGAAATATAGAAGATCATGAGAACTGATTCCTACTGCAACAATAAAAAGGAAGATCGAAGGAGCAGCATCACGGACTGTTAGACGTCAGTGATACATAATGGACAACAATGATGCCGAGCTAACCAAAGACCAGATCCATGAGGCCCTTTCCAATACTTCAGTAGACTTACACTACGTTTTTTGGAATATTCCTCGCTCTGTTCAAATTCATAGACCATCTCCAGATGACTGGAGCCCACTTGAGATCCTCATTCACCTCAGACAGGTTGGTGAGGTCTATGCCTCACGGGTGAAAAGGATAGTTAATCTTGAATACGGGGATGAGCTTCCCTTCCTCCATAATTTTGATGAAAATAAACAAATGAGTATGGTGGATCTTGACGAAGAAACGGTCAAGTACAATCTCGGACAATTTATGCAAGCACGTTCAGAACTTCTCAGTAAGATCTCTTTTCTTGAAGCTGACGAGTGGGACAAATACAAGTGCAAACATGAATCTCATGGTGAGATGACTCTCAGACAACTCCTTATTCCCTTAGTGAAACGGGAAGAGCAGCACCTCGATCAGCTCAAAGAACTTCTAAGCACCGCAAACTAATATAGAAGATCACGTTGTCCTTAACTCGTGACAATTGATATTCAGTTCAGGAAAGATGTAGAATGG
>JAEOUB010000197.1 GCA_016839545.1 Candidatus Kariarchaeota archaeon
CGAGATAACCCGGGGACCGGGAAGAATTCCCACATTTGAGGAGGTCTACAAAATCTCCAAAGACATGCTGATCTTCTGCGAGATCAAGGGTGCTCCCAACGTGGAGCCGATTATTCAGCATATCCTCGATGTGGTTCCCGAGAGCCAGAGGCATAGGATTATCATCATGGGCTACTTCAACCGTGTGGTCAAGATGGAGAACCATCCTGAACTGCCCTGGGGCAAGCACTACTTCACCTCCACACCGTTTAATCTCTACGAGATTGAGCAATACACCAAGAATGCAGATAATCTCAGTGTGATCTCTCCCTACTACGGGACACTCTCAGATCGCCATCTGCAGAAATTGAACCGCTATGGCAGACCTATCATTCCCTTTACAGTCAACCGCAGACGGGTCCTGTGGAGACTGTCTGAGAAGCCTATTCATGGGATCTATACGGATAACTTGCCACTGGCAATGAGCATCATGAACTAGTAGATGGGAACTGACAGCGTCCAATAGCTATAAAATCTGAGAGAGTAAGATGGGTCTGTTGCGTCGCAAAATAACCAGAATTCTGATGGTGCTTCTGGCTTTTATCTCGTTTCTAGAGCAACTGGGTGCCATGAGCCGGGTACTCAACCAGATGTCGACAACAGACAAGCAGTTTCCCCTGCAGCGATTTCTTGCAGGGTTCAATCCTCTGTGGAATGTGACCAATAGCTTCTGGGAACTCCTGCTGGGAGAGCAAGTCAAGTACACACTGTTTGATGACTACGCCTTTGGTGGCATTACCTATGCTGTCATCTTCTTCTGCTTCTACCAGATGCTGACACATGAGATCGTCATCCCCGATAGCAAGCGAACTGTCCGTGGCCAGATCGTCCTGGGACTGATGGCCGTATTCTTCATGGGAACGATCATCTACGGTCTTGACCGTGATCTCTGGGTACCCTATGTCCAGGAGCCATCATGGGTCATCAACATGGTACACAAGCAACAGATCTCTGCTGGTACCTACTTCTTCGTGTTCTATTTCATGCTGATCCATTCCTTCCTACCCACATCCAAAGCGTATGCTGGCTCGACGAGATTCATCTCCAGCTACAAAATCATGTTCTATACCTTCTTTTTCATGAGTCTGGAGAATTTTGCCAGTTTCGACTGGTTCCCCGGATTTATTGATCCCGACAATATGTGGCTGTCAGGCTACGAGGAGATCTTCCGTGAGGGTCAGGACTGGACCAGCTCGGACAAGATCTTTCATTTCTCCATGAGTTCAGTGGTGGTGTTACTCGTACTGATGTTTGCCACAGATGCGAAGAAGGCAGTGGTGGTTGCACTCTCATTGGTGATTGCCTGGGAACTCTTTGAGATCGGACTTAATCCCAAAGAGGCATCTGACTCGCTACTGGATATGGTTATCAACTCTTCTGCCATCATACTGACTGCCATTCTCTACAGCCGATACGTTGACAGCGACGATACCACAGTCGTCAGTATTTTGTAGACTTCAACAGGATGTCATCTGTGTGGCTTCCTATCGTACTTGGCATCTACCTTGTCATGGTCCTCTTCACTGCATACTCACTGGTCAACAACATCTTCCTGTGGCGAAACCGAGGCTACAACATAGAATTTGAGGGTACTGTAGTGACCGAGAGCAGGTTGGAGGGGCTTGCTTATCATACTGTCGAGCAATCCGATGACGCCAGCTGGGTTGTCCTGTTCCACTCCTGGGGCAGAAATTCATCGAGGATGGCGCTGCAATGTCAGATCTATATTGACCGGGGGTACAACCTCCTGCTGGTGGATGCACCTGGACATGGACGCTCGAAATGGGTACCTGTTGTCACAGGGATGCGGTACGCTGAAGTGACCTCCAGGATCTGCGAGAAACATAATATCAAACCTGTTATTGCCCATGGTCTGTCATTTGGATCTATCACCTCCCTGCTGTTCATGGAAGGCAGATCTCTGCATGCACTGGTGCTCGAGGCACTTCCCAACAATTTCAGAGATCTCTATGAGGGATTCTTCAGGGTGCTACCGATGCCCCGTTTCCTGCTATTCTGGATCCCGATTTTGTTCCTCAGCCTGAAAGATCTCACACCCTATGAGCCTAATACCACATTGGAGAGGGTAAATTGCCCGGTATTTCTGCTGCATGGACAGAAAGACAAGATGCTGCCACTGCAGAATCACCACCCACTGTCGTTGAAAAAGCTGGAGGGTAAACAGGTTACAGAGTGGATTGTTCCCGATGCACCGCATTCCCGCCTTGCAGAACATCCCGAATATGCCACCCGACTCAACGAGTTTCTCAATTCCCTCTAATATTCTCACGCGATGAGGAAGTCATAAAATAACACATTTGTTGGACATGGTATGGAAGATGTAGCCAACCAGGTATTTTCCACACTAGGTGATAAGCCCGGCTTCCAGCTGGCTCAGATACGGTTTGTCGCCATGCGTGAGGAGAACCTGTCATATCGGAACGGGCTTCCGTTCAACTGTGCCAATCTCAGAGAGTCTGGAACAGGAGTACGTGTCCGGGTAGACAACTCATGGGGCTTTGCAGCCACTGATTCAATGGAGAGACAGGACGTCATAGATACTGCTCTTCGAGCATTCAAAGTGGCAAAGGCATCTGCCCAGGTATCACGGAAACCATCTGTAGAACTTGCTCCAGAACCGATTTACAAGGACTCCTACAGTGTCAGGATAGACAAGGACCCCTTTGATATCGACATCAAGGACAAGATGGAACTGCTCCGAGATGCCAACCAGGCAACACGGGATGCCTCTGAACATATCAGGATGGCAATATCAAACTACCGCAGCCGTGATACCCGTGTCCATTTCTTCAGCTCTGAAGGATCAGTCATTGATCAGCGGCTGATGTTTACCGGTGGATCTATGCAGGCAGTTGCCATCAGTGGTGCTGAGACCCAGACGAGGAATCTTCAGAACTTTAAATCTAGGGGCTGGGAGGCATGGGAGGAATTCGATCCTATTGCCACAGCTGCCACCTCGGGTGAGGAGGCCACCATTCTCGCCACCAAGGCAGAGAAATGTCCCAGTGGCAAGAGTACCTTTATTCTTGAGCCCTACCAGCTGGGTCTGACCATTCATGAGAGCTGTGGACATCCATCAGAGCTGGATCGTGTACTCGGCTACGAGGCAGATTTTGCTGGAACATCATGGTTGACACCTGAGAAACTCAATAATCTGCAGTATGGAAATGATAAGATCAATATTACACAGAACCCAGCCATGGAAGATGTCCTGGGTCATTTCAAATATGATGACGAGGGAGTTCAGGCACGATCTGTACCCATTGTCAAGAATGGGATCTTTGTGGGGTACCAATCAGACCGTGAACATGCCGCTATGCTCGGGTTGGATCGATCCTCAGGCAATTCCAAGTCAGATGGATTTGATTCAGTACCGATCATCCGCATGAACAATATGTTCCTTGAGGCAGATACATCAGATGAGGGATTTGCCGATATTGATGCGCTAGTTGAGGATACCAGGGATGGTATCTATGGGCTGCAGTGGAAGAGTCACAGTATTGATGACAAGAGACTCAACTTCCAGTTTGCCACACAGATTGGCTACAAGATTGAGAATGGAGAGATCACCACGCCACTGAAAAATGTCACCTACCAGGCAATCACACCTGAATTCTGGGGAGCATGTTCAGGGCTCACTCGAACTTCCAAGATCTATGGCCTGCCCTACTGTGGCAAGGGTAGTCCCAACATGCAGATCGGTTATGTCAGCCATGGAGGACCATGGGGACGGTTTGAAGACGTGAACGTCGGGATTACGGGGTGATATCATGGAGAAGAATGAACTCTACGAGGAAGCGAAGAGATTGCTAGAAATTTGCCGAAAACTGGGAGCAGAGCATGCACAGGTCATGATCTCGGGATTGTATAATGTAGGTACCCGGTTTGGAGAGAACCATATCACCCAGAATGTGGGAAGAAAACGTCTGAACATTCAGATCAGGACTCAGTTGGGTCAGAAAATCGGAAACTATGCAGGCTCCAAGCTGGGTGAGAATGCTGAGCAGGAGCTCCAGAATACCATGACACTGACTAAGTTGTCAGCAGATGATGTCGAGTTTCCCGGATTTCTTCAGGAGCAACCCCGCTACCCGGAGATGACTGATCGGTATGCTGAGGTAGAGCCAGAGGAGCTCTCCGCAGTTATTGGTCAGATTGTCGAGACAGCCAGGGGTGTTGACTCTCGACTTGAAACCGTGGCAGGTAATCTCAACTGGATGAGTAACCGCACCTGGCTGCTCAATACCCACGGTCTGGAGGCATACAACGAGTCATCCACACTTTCTGGCGTGATCAATGTTGCTGCCCGTGAGAATGGTGAGTCACGATCAACACTCAACTACGGGTCAGGGTCACTGGCAACTTTACCAGCAGAGCAAAAGGCCAGAGAGGTGGCAGAGACTGCAGTGAGAGGTCTCCATCCCAAGGAGATTGATGCCGGCAAGTATGAGACGATACTGATGCCGGGTGCTGCCACTGCACTGATGAATTTTGTTGCCTTTGGATCATCCTCACAGGGACTGGTCAACCATAGTTCCTTCCTGAAGGACAAGCTGGGAGAGCAGATCATGGATCCACGCATCTCCATCAAGGATGATACACTCAATCCTGACCATCTGGCAGCCCGTAGGTTTGATAGCGATGGAGTGCCTACTCCGGAGATCACCTATATTGACAATGGGGTGCTCAAGGACTATGCCTACAATTTGCGGAATGCAAAGAAACTGGGGGTTGACAGCAATGGTCGTAATTTCACCGGGTTCCAGGGAGAGATGCCCATGTTCTTCTCACCTCATGTGACCACGGGCAGCAAGGATCTCGATACAATCATCTCAGAGGTTGACGATGGAGTTGTGATCACTAACCTGTTCTACAACAACTTTGTCAATGCCCCTGAAGGCCTGTGTACCGGTCTGACTCGAGATGGTCTCTTCAGAATTGAGAAGGGTGAGATCACCCACTCGCTGAAGAATATGCGGTGGACTGACAGTATCCTGTCAATCTTTGGCAGCGCAGAACCGGCACGTGATGCCACACAGGTCAAGGGCTTCTTCTTTGGCAGTGCCATCACTCCTCCAATCAGGACTGACAGCTTCAATTTCTCTTCCAAGGGCAAACACTAGACACACCTCCTAAATCAATCCACAATCAATACCTTTAGAGGAACAGTCTATTTCGGTAACTCATGACATTTGAGCTACCTGAGGGTATGGCAGAGAAATACCCCCGCTTTGCAGAATTCACCGAATTCAGAACAGAGATGAACGACAAGATCCTGGGGCTGGATCACCTGGGTATCAAGCGATTTTTCACCCTGGATGACCGAGCCTACGAGGAGGGAGCTATCCCCACACGCTACAAGGAACTCATGGGACTGGCTGCATCCATGGTACTCCGCTGTGA
>JAEOUB010000198.1 GCA_016839545.1 Candidatus Kariarchaeota archaeon
AGCCTCCACAGCAGATGTGGACCATACTGTTGTCAGTGAAGAGTTTTATCTTTCTAATCACAACACTGATCAGGATGCCCACATACTAATGACATTACTCCCAAACGGGGGACTGGTTTATTCCTATGAGTATCATACAGATGGGCAGTCATTTTTGAATTTGCATTTAGGATCCATAGAAAGCATAAACAGAAGAGATAACATAACTGATCTTATTGGTAAAAATTGGGAGGTTACAAATTTAGCAATTATTTTAGATGATAGTGATTACAATTTTCTTTTCGTTACATCACATAAAGAAAATCCTGAAAATAGCATCATAATCATTTCAGATATGGAGTATAATGAGATCTCAAGACTAACACCGCCCGAGTTAATTCCAATAAAGACTCTATCAAATGTTTTTATCGCGAGTAATCAGTTCATCGTTTACCAGAGTTCAAATGGGAGTCTCATTAAGTGGACATTTCAAGGTCAGAGTTATTTATATGATATTAACCTATATTTGGCCGAAAGAAATGGTCGAGTATCAGGGGGAGGAATCGTAGATCCAACAACTGATAACGTCATAATCTTTACAAGCTACACAGGAGATAGAATAAGAAGTGGAGATCGACCTCAGATATTATTAGTTGACATAAAAGAGAAAATGATTATTTCATCGATCGGATATGAAGAAGCTGGGAACATTATCGCCTCAAATGGAGATAGTAGAAATATCTACACAATTGAATTGTACCCAGGAACATTAGGTAACTCGTACGTAGTTATTGTTCATAGATCATACACAATATCAGAATTCAGAGAATATAATACAAATCAACAAATCCTGCCAACGACACGCATCCTGATATCTCTCGTAGTAATCGTGTTTCTGATGGGGTTAATATTTCAAATCGATCGATCGTCGATCGATCGATCGATCATGTCATTCTCTTCAAATTTCTTAAACTATGCGAAGAACTTTAATGAAGCTTGATTTAGATAGATATATGCAAAAGCTAAGTACAATTTTCATAGTGCTGCTTCTCTTGTTAAGCCCGGTGACAGCAGAGGTAATAGATGAGCCAGCTGAAAAACCAATTATCTCATATGAGATCGTTGATGTCTATGCAGATGGAACAGAAGTTGTCCGAGAAGTACGGCAGACCGGTGATCGCTCAATTTCACCTGACCAGAGTGTAGGGCAACCTTTGACAGGTAAGGAGGTGGCACTGTTAGGCGGGTCAGAATTGGCTTTAATGCTTTTTGATCAGGTGGATTTTGATCAGGATGGAGATGATCTGGCAAGTTATCTTGCTGTGGAAAATGGTCAGCTAGATCTTAGCACTCATGACTATCATTCAAGTAATTATATTGCAGACCAGGATCAGGATGCCACATCAGGTGAGATAGTTACGGCAGATCTCGATGGTAATTTCAGAGAAGATGTTATTTTTGCAATAACTGATATCCCAGCTGGAGGTTCAACATTTGATCATGAAATCCGGATAGTAATTCAAGAGAAGAAGGCTGGAGAGATGAAAACCATGGCGATGATCAATGGCTTCGGCGGAGCACAAGATTACTCTCCTCAATATCACATTCCCGCATTGGCTGCAGGGAACATCGATGATGATATCATGGATGAGTTTGTGGTCTTTGGCCTCGATGCCGGAGTTTGGACTGCATTTGTCTTTGATGACCTTGTTGGGGGAAATGACCCTGATCAGCTCAGTTTTGGAATGGACATCAGTCTTCAGAAAGAGAATAACGAGTATCTCTATTCGACAGCTACAACAACTGCATATGGTGGATTAGTCTCCACCAGTACCGCTCCTGTAGAGTATTCCTGGGAAATTGTAGATGCTATCGATCCCAGCTCAACAGAGAAAATCAAGCTGAAAGACCCAATTGCTTTGAAAAATAATCTTGGGCAATACCTTTCTGCAGATCCCACAACAGGAGCTCTTAGCTTTTCAGCCACTTTGAATACTTCTGAAGTCTTCTATATAGAGGGAAGTAAAGGTGATTATGAGATAGCCGGAGACCTCTATGCCAACAGCTTCTTTACTATCAGATCTGCTGTTGCAGGTTATCTTGATGCTGGAACCACCTACACTCCCGTCAGTCTACCATTTGCCTTCAAAGTAATGGCTGCTGATAATCTTGTGATGGATCCCAGAGGAGGTGAAAACCTCCTAGGTAAAATTACTCAAAGCCATTTGACGAGACCTTTTGCCAGTGGTAACTATTATGATGCCATTCAAAATATCGCGATTGGAAATGTAGACGGGGATGCCAGAGATGAGATTGTCATAGTGGGTATGAATACCACCCATACCACCCTGTGGGTGATGGACGATGCTGTTGCCAGTTTTGCCGAGCTCTACAGGTACGATTGGGCCAGTAGTTCTACCAATCCCAATGTCGCTTTAGGTGACACTGATGATGATGGTAGAGATGAGATAGCAGTAACATTGACCAATTCAGGCTCAGGTAGTCTTTATGTGATAGATGATAGTGTTAGTGGCTATGCATTTACCAATGTAACCGAATTAGATACTGATCTACTCGGATTCAATCCTGATCTGGATGTGGCTGATATTGATAATGATGGGATTGATGAGATCAGTATATATGATGGATTCCAGTATCAGGTGCTCTATGATGATGCCAGTACCAATTATGTGTCTATGGGTCGTTATTTCATGATGGTCGAATCCTTTGATAATGGCGTTCACGCCGATGTTGTCATTGCCGATGTCAATGCTGATGCAAAAAATGAGCTGGTACTAGCCTACTCAATTAACGATGGTGGATATGCCATAGGTGTTTTTGTCTGGAACGACACTATACTGTCTCTTGTCGACAGATATGATCCTCAGATTTCAGAGCGGCAGATCCTATCAGTTGCCACCGGTGATATTTACGGCAATCAGTTTAGTCTACAATACCAGGAGAGATCAGGAGAGTTCCAGACTGCAGGTGAAATATCAGTTGTTGCCGCGGCTCCACCGGTACAACTGGGCTTAACTCAGAACTATGATTTTTCAGGAACTACCTTTGGACAATCTGCCTCAAGCAGTACGACAGAAGGTAATGAAATCTCTTCTGGCTATGGTTATTATCTTAATTTTCAGATCAAACCGACATTCTTCGATGTTGTAGAAGTGGGAGTTGACAGTAGCATCAGTTTCTCAAGTGAATTCACTCAAACTAATACCATCACCACTACCAAGACAGTAACAACTGAGTTTACTGGAGGGTACTTAGATGACTTTGTACTATACACTTCCACCAAATACAAATCCTTTCTATACACGGTATTGGCCGCTCCAGATGTGCGATTGCTCGGTCAAAATTTGACCATCAACATACCGTCTGAGCCACGATTATTCCTTGAAACCAAAGAATACTACAATACGCACAATGATCCCACCGAGCTTGATATCAACGAGAATGTATTCTCACATACTCCAGGCCAAATATCGACCTATCCTACTCAAACGGATCTGTTCACAAAATCCTATGCCAATAGTATTGTAATTTCCCCAGTGAGAACGGTAGGTCAGGGAGGAGGATCTCAAGCAGTAGAAATTGATCTCGCAGAGGATATTACCGAGGGATTCATCTCAACTACATCAGAATCTCAATCTGTCGGTGGTTCTGCAACACTGTTTGGTGTTGGAGGAGGTGGAGGCGGCACTTGGAGTTCCAGTGAGTCTCGTATCCATGAAACTACCATGGGTTCAAATACCGTCTTTCGGGCTGATGTTGGTAGTATTGCAGATCAAGATGAATACACTGATTTCGTCTATGATTTCGGGATGGCTGTTTTTGCCAAGGAGGTACTTCATTTACAACTCATCCATCAGTTCTTTGTTATTGATTTCTGGGTAGACCTGCCTGTAGGATGGGGTGGGGATCAGCTGTGGAAGACTTCAGTTGTTGTCCCCGAAGTGGATATCGCCGCAGAGGATCTCTCTTCTCTCGCAACAAGTTTACCGGCTATATCCTATCTCATTCTGATGATAGGTCTTGGGACTCCCATACTGCTTAGGAGGAAATCCTGATGAGTATCGTAAAAGCACTCATTGGTAGTATCATCGGTATAGTCGTAACACTTGCCATTGGAGTCGCCCTTCACTCATTTGAAGTTATTAACGCCTATACTCCATTATTCGATTTACTAGACAAACAATCCATACTGTACAGTCCTGCAGCACTAGAAAGCCTTGGATTTTGGTTCACCATGTGGTCTGTTTCAATATTCAGTGCTGTTAGTACCGGTGGTTTCATCGACGGAAGCTTTGACTTGTCATATATCATCATGACAGTCGGTTTCCTTCTCGGTGTGATTATCATGACACGAGTCTCTGGTACTAGATCTGGAGCTTACATAGGTGTGATCCTCATGCAAGTTCTTTTCATAGCTTTGGGATATGTCTGGATTATTTTGTTGTCTGCAACGGTTGATACCACTCACCTGAATGCAACTGATATTGAGACTCTCAGTGATCTAACAAGTCTTTTACAATCATTATCTGTTACCATACCCGTATTTGGATACAGCATTGGATTGGCATTAAACACATTGTTGGGGCTACTCATTGCAACTGTACTGGGTAAGAAAAAGAAAAGTAAGTAATTCTCATATCCTGTGGGATATTGATTGACCTGTCAGGAGTTCCCTGACCAGATGGCTTCGTTGTCAATCTCTTTACTTTGAATTATTCTTAGACCAAAATGTTAGGACCTCATTCTTCTTATCATATATCCAAGTATTGGCAATTTTAAAAAGCTGTAGTGAAAATGACATTGTGGGTTATACGAAGGATCAGTTCAAATCCCGTTATCTGATCCTCATAGATCGATCGATGCAACCATTGCCCGTACCGTTCTGCTGCCTGCAGCGATGAAACTGGCTGGTAAATACAACTGGTGGCTGCCTGGCTGGCTGAAGAAGATCCTGCCTGAGATAAAGTTAGAGCACTAAAGTCAGAGCACCAAATCCAAAAATGTATATAAATTCAGATATAGGCAACTCAACAGGGAAATGAGGACATATACATACACTGCCAGACATAATATTCCCAGTACCACATCGTCATCACATACCAAAGTACTGAACCAAGTAGAAATTCCAGAAGGTACATAAGCGGTTTAT
>JAEOUB010000199.1 GCA_016839545.1 Candidatus Kariarchaeota archaeon
AGCAGATATTGTCACTTTTCTTCAAAAAAGAAGAGAATTGATATCCCACGTAGCCAAGTGGAATTATTAATGCATTCAAACCATTTCCAATTTGATTCTGAGCTTCATTGGGAAAACCATAGATCCATAGGAAATTGCATTGAGAGGTCATATATCATTGAATGGAGTTATGAGGTCCCGAGGAACAAATCATGGATAGCTACCAGATACCTGAGCACAGAGAAAAAGATACAGGGCCCAAGGCACCGATGAAACCAAGAACTGAGGAATTATCAAAAGTCAATGACAAACCGCCTTTACCTTACAACGAGATCCTGGTATCACCTACCAAACTAGCCACAATGGTGCAGACCTACTCGTATGAAGCATTTGAAATGCACTGGGAACTGCTTGATGTGGAGCAGGAAGTGAAGAAGAAACTTGATCAGGAGGTTGAGAGGGCAATTGCAGACTATGTTGCCACGCTCAAAGACAACGCCTTGAAGGTGGCATTGAAATTTCTCGGTGTAATTTCAGTGGGGCTCAATATCTATCTTGTCTTTTGAATGACCATTTTCTTTCCAAATGTATCATCTGTCATCTGTCAGTTGTCTCTGGTAAATCTCCCAATTTGTCAAAATCACCCCGGTTTGAACCATAGTATCAATGAGAAATATGATGACAGAACTCTACCAACTCATTGAACACCTTAGACACAAGAACAGAACACTGCAGAATTTCAATCGATCTGCACCGAAACCAGTTTCACCTGACAAACGTACCTCTCAACAGATCAGGACTCAACAACTTCTTGCATACTTGATTTAGATTTTGAGTACATCAGATACGACAGCATAGCCTGCCAGCTGAAAAATGACACAATTGCAGTTAACTGTGCAATCTCCTGGGAGATAGTTGGACCTGCAATCAGCACGATGAGCCATATCCCAAGGAGACACCAGATGGATACTATAGAGAAGAAGGTAAAATCTGATCTGTGGTAATTGAAGTGTCTAATGTAGAGCACAATCGTCAACCCGCCGAAAATATAGGTAAGTACTGCCCCCACGAGATGCGTGGTGTACAACCACTGGATATCATAGGAGAGTGGGAAAGCTCCGGTAAATATCCAGCTGAAGGCAGCCATCCTATGAATCCATGCGGGTACTCTCATCGATTTGTGATCAAAGAACTGCAAGATGTCCTGAATGAAATACAGGCTCCAGATTCCCAGCGCAATAAACACGAGAAGGTTGAACAGAATGTAATTTGGGGCATCGAGTGCACCAAGCTCTGAGAATGGTTGACGAAGATGGTTGTAGCCGGGATGAAGCAAGGTAAATACTATTGTCTGTACCACCAGGACTATCCAGATGTAGACCCCTCCGAGGTAATGGTGGTACAGCCTCATATCTCCACTTTTGATATGTGGATTTTGTAGGCTTGGATTTCTACACAACTCTGGAGTCTCAGAATGAAGAAATTTTACTCAAAGCTGAGCAAAACTCAGTCGATTAGTTATTTGTTTCAACTAATTTTTAAATAGTATCTTGACTGATTATATTTGGGTTGACCCTTTAGGGGGGATTAGTGGTTACTGCAGACGACGTGGATAGTATGATCCAGGAAGTGCAGAGGAATCTGCAACGAGTCATTCGTATAGCAGACGATATCTCTAACGAGTATCGCAGGTTGATACATGTTGATATGACATCAGGCAAACAGGGTAGAAACGTTAAGTTACTTCGTGAATTGCTGACGACTGACAACCTGATGCGAGATACGATTGTCCAGCTTCAAAAAGCAATGAGTTCTTTGACTATCAAGAATGACAAACATGAACTCCTCAAAGATGAGGTATTTCTGAAAGATCTTGGTGCTAACCTGATCCAAATGTACAGCAGTCTTGACTCCATCCAGAAGGTTATGGAAGTTGAGTCTGGTAATATTGATGAGATTGTGTTTGATACGATTGAATCGCTGGATCGATTGTCAAATCTGTAATTCATACAAAATTTCGCTTAGCCTAAATTATACGCAATTCCACTGATTGTATCATTTAACGTAGGCTCAATACCACTTATTGCGAGAGCATTGGCCATTAAGGGTACCAAGTTATGATTAGTTTGAGGGTTACTAAACCAATTTCTCAACGGGATTCTCTTCAAGCAATTCCAGCACTCTAGGTTTGACTTCTGTTCCCATCAGCTCAATTGATGCGAGTACCTTTTCCTGGCTAAGTTTCTCGTTCTCAATCTGGAACTGGAACCGGTCAAGACCACCCAGAGCACGACTGTGTCGTACAATTTTCTGTGCGACCTCCTCTGAATCACCTATGAGATATGCTCCAGTGGGGCTATTCTGAAACAGGAACCGATCCATGGTTACAGGTGGCCATCCTCTCTCTCTTCCTATCCTGTCAAACATGGATTTGTAGCCGGGGTAGAAATCATCTATCGCTTTCTGGCTTGTCTCTGCAACATAGCCAAATGAATGAATGCCTACTTGCATACCAGCAGGATCATGACCTCGATCAAGATATGCCTGCTTGTAAATGTCAATAAACCGCCTGAACCGGTGGGTCTCCCCTCCGATGATTGCTACCATTAGGGGTATACCATAGATACCTGCAAGTTGGAATGATCCAGGAGTACCACCTACTCCTCTCCAAATCTTCAGGGGTTTGGTAGGTCTGGGATAGATGGGCTGGTTTACCAGAGGAGGTCGGAACTGACCTGACCAGGTCACAGTCTCCTGCTGGTTGAGTTGGAGGAGTAACTGCAATTTCTCCTCATAGAGCTCGTTGTACTTGCTCCTGTCCATCCCGAATACATCAAATGCCTCTGTGAATGAGCCTCTTCCTGCGACTATCTCAGCTCGTCCATTTGACAGGAGATCAAGAGTCGCATAGTTCTGAAAGACGCGGACAGGATCTGCTGCTGAGAGAACGGTAACTGCACTTGTCAGGATGATATTCCTGGTTCTCTGTGAGGCGGCCGACAGTATCATATGGGTGGCAGAATCGAGAAATTCCTTACGATGATGCTCACCAATACCAAATACGTCGAGGCCTACTTTATCTGCAAGTTCAATCTGTTCAAGCAACTGTTCCATGATTTTTACGTCATCCCTCTCAGAATCACCAAGATCACGACCTCCAGCAAAACTGTCGATACCTATTTGCACAAGGAAGAATGAGGTGACCTGACATATAAAAACTAACTAAGAGGGCAATTTGTAATGCTGTATGTTTACTAATTCTCAGGGAAGACAATCACAAGATGACCCAGCTTCTCACCTGTTTCAAGATACCGATGTCCCTCGATTGCCTCATCCAATGTGTAGACCTTATCGATTGCTGCTTTCATTCTTCCCTCAGCTATCTCTGTGGCAATATAATCG
>JAEOUB010000200.1 GCA_016839545.1 Candidatus Kariarchaeota archaeon
CAGCCGGGACAGGCAAGATTACCCATCTCTATGGCTTTCACTTCAGTCTCAATTTGAATTAGGTCTTTTGTCTTTACCATTAGATTTCAACCTCCAATACTTCCTTGACAGTTTCCATGATCTGCTTGAATGACACATCAGCGCCACCAAAACCGATAACACGGCTGTGCAGTGGCTTTCTATCAAGAATACCGTAGAGTGCGGATCGTACCTCGGTATACAGGGGTGGAGTGCTTCCAAATGAGAAACCTCGCTCAAGGACGATAATACGGTCATAATTCGATACCAGGTCCATAATCCGCTCAATAGGGAAAGGCCGGAATGCCCGAATCCTGATGGCACCATATGACTTGCCACCTTTGGCATTGAGTAGGTCAACTGCTTCCTCAACTTCCTCTGCCATGGTTCCCATGGAGATGATGCACACATCTGCATGTTCGGGACCATAGACCTCAACCAGGTCTCCCCAATCACGTCCGGTCAGATCAGCAAATTCAGCTGATGCCTTGGTGAAATGATCCTTTGCTCTCTCCATGGAGTCGAGCAGATCCTGTCGCATGAGCCTGTAGTCATTGGGCAGGGTGAGTGCACCAAATGAGATGGGATCCTTGGGATCCATCACAAACATGGGCTCGAACTTGGGGAGGAAATCCTCAATAACACGAGCAGACAGGGGCTCCACCTGTCCTGCAACATGGGACAGTACAAAGCCGTCGATATTGACTGCTGAAGGCATGTAGACATCATGGTGCTCTGATACACGGAAGGAATGTACTACCAGATCGTGAGCCTCCTGGTTGTTCTTGGCCACCCACTGGAGCCAACCTGCATCTCTCATAGAATACATATCCTGATGATCGACCCAGATTGACCATCCGGGAGCAAGAGCACGGTTGACCAGACACATTGACATGGGAAGTCGACCGTAGCCAGCCCAGTAGATCATCTCCATCATGTAGAGTAGACCCTGAGAGGCAGTGGCAGTGAAGGTTCTGGCACCTGCAACAGAGGCACCAACGGCACCGGACATTGCAGCATGTTCTGACTCAACGGCAATGAAGTCACCACGGAGTCTGCCCTCTGAGATAGCATCACTGAGATGCTGGATTATCGGAGTTGAGGGCGTAATAGGATAGGCAGCAACAATTTCAGGTCCACAGCGAATGGCTGCCTCTGCAACTGCAATGTTACCTGTCCAGATCTCAACTTCCTCGAGATTCTTAAGCATCGACATCGCCTCCTGGTAGTGTCTTGATCTCGATAATTGCACCGGGAGCACAGACTGACTCGCAGATCATGCATCCCTTACAGTAGTACTGATCAATAATGGGGAACCCGGTGTCAGGATCTACCTTGATGGTATCATCGGGGCAGTGGATCACACAGTTCATGCACTGTGTACAGTTCTCCTCATGAAGTTCAGGGCGTTGTGTACGCCACTCACTCGTCCGTCCGGCAACACCCGGAACTGGCCTGACTATGGGATGTATTTTTCTAACTGATGATTTCTCGCTCATAGGTGATTACCTCCGTCTCGTTGTATGTTCGCTCCACTGCATCATGATTGTTTTGTAGATACCTGGAGTCGCCAAACATCTTGTCAATTGCCTTGTGAAGTGATTTCATGGTCAATATCTCTGTGGTGCGTATGAATGCACCCAGGGTAGGAATACCTATCATGGCAGAGCCTGATTTGACCAGTCCCTCCTCGATGGTTATCTCCTGAACATTACACAGACCTAGTTTGGCTGGTTTGTAGAAACTGTACTCCTCGGGGAGATCCGCAGCATTGAGTGTCAATGTTCCCTTCCCATCAAAAGGGTCGGTTGGGAAAAATCGTGGAACCACGGACACACCGAGTGCCATGATATCGGTGGGTGTGCTGATCTGAGCATGCCTCTTCACTGGCCGATCATAGATCCGGACCGATGTTGTTATTGGGGCACCTCTTCGCTCAGCACCATATTTTGGAATAGCTGTTGTGTAATACCCGTCATAGGTTGCAGCATATGCAATGATCTTTGAAAGAGTAACCCCTCCCTGACCTCCTCGACTGAGTATGGAAATTTCAAATTCTTTTGACATGATTACACCTGCAGGATGAATCTATCCTGATTCTATCACTGTCATTTAAAGGAACTAGTAGCGTGTACCAAAATGTTTCACAAAATTAGTATAAAAAAATTAGTAAAAATGATATTCGGATCATTGAATAGTTTTTGTGTTGAAAATCACGCAAAATCGAGTTGATGTAGTAGAGTTGACGTGAGAATGCATTCTGTTTATTTCGTCAGTGCGAAGGCGGTTTTTACTGGTATGAAGATCGTACGGGACTATTTGCGGTAGACACCAATTGCGAGACCTTGTGGACCGAGATGAACTGCCATACTTGGCCCTATTCGTCCAACGTGCACTTTCTTACCTGGGAATTCCGTTTCAAAACGGGCTTTGAACCTCTCGGCGACCTCAGGTGCCCAAGCATGCGAGATTATTAGTTCAAAATCATCATCCTTGGAATAAGGAGCTACAGCATACTCGTAAATCTTGGTTTGAGTATCAGATACATTTTTGGTCTTGTCATGACTCGAGATCTCTCCCTGAGCAAGCTTCAAGACAGGCTTAAATCGCAATAATTTTCCAAGGCGATATCGGATTGGCTTAAGTCGCCCTCCATTATAGAGATTATCCAGCTGTGGAACCGCAGCAAACACTTCATTCTCAAGGGCATATTTGTTCATCTGTGTGGCGATCTCAGCAGGTTCAACTCCCGCTTTGATCAATTCATGTGTTTTCATCAAGGTCGGAAGAATGCCAAGTGAAGCCATTTGAGCATCAATCAAATGGACATTCATTCCCTCTATCTGTTCTGAGGCCAGACGTGCAGAATTCATGGTCCCCGACATTTTTGAGGCAACATGAACAGAAATGACATCAGTATAACCCTCTTCCTTGAATTGCTCATATTTCTCTAAGAATTGCCCCACGCTTGGTTGGCTTGTTTTCGGCCAGGTTTCCTTAGTTGCTGAATTCATCTTGTCCAAGAGTTGATCCAAGGTTAGATTCTCATCTGAGAATTGCTCGTCCCCGATATTGATATTTTGATATATCACACGAATGTCCATTTCTTTTCCAATGTCAGGGAATTGGAGTATGTCCGATGCTGTATCGGTAAAAAATCCTACTTTTGTCATGAGCTTTCAGAATCCCGAATTGATG
>JAEOUB010000201.1 GCA_016839545.1 Candidatus Kariarchaeota archaeon
TCTTCTGAAGTAGTACTGCTGGATGTATCAGTATCTTCTGAAGTAGTACTGCTGGATGTATCAGTATCTGTAGTGGATATAACTGGAGTAATTGGTACTCCATCCTCACTGACTACAGCCACAAACGTATCGGAATAGTAGGCATTTGGTGTAGTGACCTTGTAACCTCCCTGCAGAAGAAATTTTTTGGAGATATCCATGTATGTAAATTGTCTCGGTACAAATCTCTCCTCATCTGAGTCCAAATTCGTTGAGATCGCATCCCATTTTTCATTGGTGGTATCGAGTGCGAATAATCGAAAACCTGCACATATCACACTCTGTTCAATATCGGGGTTGTATACTATGCTAGATACGGGGCTGAATCCCAGATAAGTGGCAGGTGAGTTTGAGGTTTCCAAGACTGTCCAATTTAGATTGGCGTGATCGTAGAGGTAAGTCAAGTCCTCTGCAGCTGAATATAATATTACACGGTCAATCGCTGGGTTGTAGCTCAATGACGCCTGTTCTGCTGGTGCTGGTGCATTGGTTGTTTCTAGTTGGATCCAAGTGTTATTTGTAGGGAAAAATTCCCAAACCTCGTTGGACACCTGAAAACCTTCTTTCCAAGCGCTGAATAAAATAAGGCTCTCTGTGGAGGGAATATATTCCAGACCTCCCCGTGCACTACTGCCAGGACTGCCAATTGTGGTTAATTCCTCCCATTGTCCAGTTGAAGTGTCAAATGACCAAGTGTCATCAAGCCAACTACCAGATCCTCCAAAGCCTCCATACATGATGAATTTCTTGATACTAGGGGCATAAGCCATAGAGTGGTAATACCTTTCATGAGGGTTATTGGTGCTATTTACGACCTCCCATTCCTCCGTAAGAGGGTCAAAAATCCAAGATTTGTCATGTGCTGATCCATTTGTTCCTGATGCCATCAAAACCAGATTTGCATCAGTATCGTATTTTAGCTGTGACCAGTCAGAAGAAAATGGAACAACATCTGAATTGACCTCAGTCCACTCTGCAGTGATCTGTGTATCTGCAGTTATCCCTTGGATGGTACTAAATAAAATAATCAAAAGAAAAAATTTAACAATTTTCTTCATTGGGCCCTAAGGTCATATTAAATATATAAGTGATCCTACCTCTTGATAGAAAAGAATGGTGATTGACACAGTAGATCAATCAAACTGAGATTTACCGCAAACAGTATAAAGGAGAATAGAATAGGTGATATACTGTTCCTTTGGATCAGTCCGGACGCGTGGTGTAGCGGAAACATCGTGGCCTTCGGATGACTCGGTGTCACTTGATACCCAGAAGTCAGCCACGGCCGGGGGTTCGATTCCCTCCGCGTCTATTTTTTGTCTTTCATTTTTTACAGATTCAGGCTGACATAGATCTCATGATCACGTGTCTCAAACCCCAGTTCTCTCAGTACGGGTATCTCACTGGCATCAGAACCGAGAGTGATATTGACTACCCTCTGATCTTTGAGCTGAGCGAGGAGTGAGGTGATCATGATTCTGAGGAGTTCAGGGTCATCTTTAGGGTATGTCAGTGCCAGAATATCGGAGAAACCGGTGTCAGTACGGTCAGATGTTGCCACCACTGCACGAACGCCCGATTGATCACCGATCTGCACAGAGGTATCAAACTCCACTACCCCGTAGTATTCTCTTAGATCATCCAGTTGACTCTCATGGAAATTGGTGTTAGTAAGAATGGTAGAGAAGTAGATATCTGTATCAAATGGATCAGTGGTGACTATGTAGTTATGATCTGGGAGTGATATCCTCTCAGATGGATCTACCATCAACATAGGATTCTTACTGACGATCTCAAATCCCTTGCTGAGGAAGTAGTCAATCTGTTGTGTCCAGCTGGCTCTGAATCGCTGGAGAAATTGATTTCCACCATGTTCTCCTGATGCGTATCCGAAGACACGGTCCCAGAGCTGATCGCGAATGTGCTCATAGCCTTCAAGATGCCAGGGATATCCGGGAGATACAAAGGTTCCCTGTCCCGAGAAGCTCATGTAGCCCACACATTTACCTTCGTCAAAGGCAAAAGCCTTGGATCGGGGGTCAAATTCCTCAAGTGTATTGTAGTGACTGGGTGAGCGTGTGGCTTTCCAGGCATGGGGTAGTTGTGCGGTGACCTCATTCCAGAAGGAGTATTGCAATTCCAGATCCTCGGTCCCCTGGAATTCTCTGATCTCTATCTTGTGCCACGCTCCATGAGGTTGAAGCTGAACCCTGACGGGTGCTTGAGGTGGTGATCTCCATCTCCCCATTTCAGGATCTCACACCCCTGGTTGACACAGAATGCTTTGGCCTTATCTAGATCATCTACAAGGGGTTCCATGACCATTTCAAAGCTCTCTGATTCCTCAAAGTAGAGGTTGTACTTCCCGGTACGTAATTCTCCAAGCCTGCCGATCTCAAAGGTCTCGAATCCAAGGAGGTTGAAAAAGAGGACTGCTGCATCCTTGTTTGGAACCTTGAGCAGTATGTCCGCACTGAATCCCTGAAACATCACTCTCTTTGTGGGCGATTGCTAGATATAGGTTGTGTCATTGGATTGTTGACTATCGTCGCATCTGTACCAGTGCCTCTGCAAGATGAAGATGCTGGAGATCCTGTGCCTGTTTGAGGTGAGCATTACAAAACCAATCGCAGTTGGGGGGATGACCGGTGAGTCCCTGGCGTTCCATTCGCTGGTTCTGCTTTTTGTCACTCTCTGTCTCCCGGAAGTAGACGGTGTCTCCTCCCTCAAAGGGATCGAACTCGGTATCACAGATGGCACATTCTGGAGGTCTCACAAACAAGGGTGGTGCTGGTATGCTAAAAGGTGAAAGGGGGATATCTGAACAAAGAGAATGAGGGGAGAAAAAGGTGAACAATCTCTCGAGACAGCTAGGTGAAACACTTGGTAGAGGAAAGAACAGACGTGAACATTGAGTCTCAAGAGATTGTGAATGGCAGGAAGCATGTTTCCATGCAACTACATATTACTATGGTCTTGATAGTATTTAAAGATCAAATGGGATTGGGATAAATGTGTGTTTTTATTCATCGAAATGGTACAATATTCCAAATATAACTGGATATTGTTATCTTTTGCTTATTATATCTGAAGAATGGTGGTAGTAGTTCGTTTGCTTCTTGAGATAGTTGTTACCTTGAGATGATTGTATCAGATGATTGTATCAAGTCTAATTGTATCTGGTCGCTCTAAACGAGTACGGGGTTGTTCTTGGTGATCTCAGCCCACTTGGCACCAAGACCCAGGTAGTGTCCAACTTTGTCGTAGACTGCAAAGTAGATGAACACGAAGGCATAGATGATGTGATCATCTATGATGGGGTTGTTGGAGAGGGGCAGGGATGCGAGCCACATCATCATCATGAGGAGTGCTCCAGAGATACCTGCAATACGGGTACCAATACCAAGGATGAGTGCAAGACCGATCAAACAGAGACCTGCAAGGAAGAGAAATTCTGTGCCTGGTTTACCAGCAATGTTGGCAAAGAAGTCAGCAAGGGGTGATTCAGTAGTACCGAAGGTCAGGAAACCGAAAGTTACCTTTCCGCCATTAATCTTGGCGTTTTCTTTTGCGGTTGCAAATCCAAGTCCAAACATCTTGTCGATGAATGCCCAGAACATAACGAATCCGAGTGCGATACGTGTGAGACCGATGACATATTTGTCAGTAGTGAGTTTTTCCATAGTGGTGTTCCTCCAGAAGCATGTTTCCATGCAACTTCATAATAACTATACTGTTTATAGTATATAAAAAACTAGATAGGGTTTGAACAATTGTCTTATTCCTATATATGAAATAGTACAATAATCTGATATTCATATCAATAATATGTAAATTTGACAAAAAATTGCAGATATTATTGGTCAAGATACGGCAATCGCACAAGGCTGCTAACTCCAAATTCTGAGATCACACCTTGTCATTCTGTATAGGTTCAGATATCTTGATATTACACAATACCTGGGAGTAAAGGCGTTGGTACAATTGAGGGATACAATGGTCTGTGGTCAGGATATATCGGCTATGGCAATTGATCACAATTTACCTCTCCAAACACGTTTCAATGCCTATTTCAAATCGATCCAATATGGTAATTGTCTATACCAATTTCACATTGTTTGATGCCAAAAGCGGAAACATGGTAGAAAATCAATCACTTGTGGCTGAGAAGGGATCCATAACCTATGCCGGTGATACTGGAGGATACACACCAACGACTGAAGATGTCGTCCATGATCTTGGAGGAAAAACAGTCCTTCCTGGTCTGATGGATCTCCATGTCCATATCGGCTCACCCTTCACCGGGGGTCACGACGAGCGGCATTACCTGAGAACCAAGTCAGACCAGCGACACTACTACGCCCTCTCCCACGCCTATTCCTACCTGAAGGCAGGATTCACCACAATTCGAGATGTGGGGTCAGGTGGCAAATGGGCACCTGCACTGCGGAGGTCGATCGATCAGGGCATCATATCCGGGCCCCGTCTACAGGTTGCCGGTTGGATGGGCCAGTGGGGTGACCAGGAGCGAATGGGGCCCGATGAGCTTCTCCGTGGCAGTCGAGACTCTTCTGAGGTCATGACAGGGACTGAAGGTGTTATGCACATGGTCAGAGACAAGAAAGCAGATGGCTTTGACATGATCAAGACGGCAACAACTGGTGGAGTGCTGCATGGCATGGAGTCCAAGGTGGAGCGGTCATTGTGGAGATCTGAGGAATTAGAAGCCATGGTTGATGAAGCAGAGCGACTGGGAATGTATGTCGCCGCTCATGCACATGGAGATGCCGGAATACAGGCAGCACTCCGAGCAGGAGTGAGAACCATTGAGCATGGGTCGCTGATGAGTGAGGAATCTATGAAATTAATACTGGAGAAGGGTCATTACCTTGTTCCCACACACAGTGCACCCAATCTGATCAAGAGACCGGAAGTCCGCAAAAACCTGCCTCCCGAGGTGGTGGAGAAAGGTGACTATGTCACAAAGATGGCTATCCAGCAACACAGAATCGCATTTGAGAGAGGTGTCAAGATTGCTCTGGGTACCGATGCCCCTGTGGGTGGTCAACATTGCCATTCAGCAGAGGAATTGGAGTTGATGGTCACACAGGTGGGCATGACCCCCACTCAGGCATTGCAATCGGCGACTGTCGTAGCTGCAGAAGCTATCCGACGTGATGATCTGGGGGTTCTCGAAGTTGGCCGTCTTGCAGATCTTGTTGTGGTTAACGGCGATCCCACCCAGGATATCACCATCATGCAGGATCCTGCAGTTATTGAGATGGTGGTCAAAGGTGGTCAGATTGTTGTCAAGAATGGCGTGTTGGGCGTCTGAACAATTGATATAAAATCTAAGCAGAATTAAATGTTCTCCAAATTATAAATATATTTTTTTTATATCAAATTAGATCTCTTCTATCATGGGGAAAAGGCTCTTAATTTTTTTTCTAATTATACTTTCCAGCACAAGCACCACCCAGGGGTTTGAGATACAACCACTTTCTGAAGGAGAAAGGTGGACATTGACCAGTGAGGGTGCATTCTATGAAGAGGTGGTCACAGATCGAATCACAGTTCTTGATAATTTCAGGACAACTGAAATTCAGACAACACGTGAGTTCCCTGGGCTCCTCCCTCATACATTTGAGATACCAATACATGAGAACGATATCGACAAAATAGCTGTAAAACTTGAACAATATTACTTCTCTTGTGAAATGACTGTAACACAACTCGGGGGTATACCTATCGGTTATCCAGACCAAACTCCAATTGAAATTGAATTGACAATCAGTATTCAATACACAGTATCCTTGATGTACGCTCGAAAGAGCATCTGATGTTGAAAAAGCAAAAAATATGTTATGCGTTTCGTTAATTGCTAGATTTGGATCATTTATATCGGTATCATAAAACTACCCACAATTACTATATATTATATCTCAACATATTCTTGACTTTAAAATAATAATGGAAGTGGCGAATTCCTAATAATTTACTGCATCCAATCAAATTATATATGCGATTTTTGTGAAAACAGAATAGTATTTTCCAATAAATACAACAAAAATACAAAATAAACTCATTATCGGTTGTATTTTCAGCAATTTCTTCTATTATTCAGAGATTGGTATAACTGCTATTAATTTGATTTCAGTAATTCTTACTTGTTTTTCGTGGATTGCATTATGTTTAAAAACCCCTAAGCAACTGTGCGTTATGATTTTTAAATTAAGAATTATATCTGTTATACTCTTCTTGACGGTCTTCTTGTTGACCGCAATTGGAATGACAGGGTTAAATCAAGGTCCCTTTGTGGATGATCCAATACACTTGAATAGTGTGGGCATCTATACTGAGGACTTTACTACCACCTCATATCTGGACACAGCCAATACCAATGTGACTGGATGGGGATCAGGAA
>JAEOUB010000202.1 GCA_016839545.1 Candidatus Kariarchaeota archaeon
CCACGACTGATGTCCTGACAAGACAGAAATTCGAGGATCCCAGCTATTCCCTGGGTTTCTTCCTGTTTGTTATGGATCTAGATGCAGAGGTACCACTGGCACTGATCTCCACATTCTCCACCCCTTCCTACATTCTAGACAGTTACGAGGTACTCAACAAGACCGTTGGTTCCCTGTTTATCCTGTCTACAGAGGAGTTGCCTCGGTTGCAGCCCTCCAGCATTGGAGTCCTCTTCGAGGTGGACCTGCCCCCACCGCCGGAGCCAGTGATCACGCGATCCCTGCTGATTACCATTCTCTCACTCCTCGGTCTGGTCTTCACCATCAGTTTCTACGGTGTCAGACGTGCACAGTTGCGTATGCCGGCATCAATCACGCGGCAGGTGGAGAAAGCAAGAAGTGTCCCACGATCCACACCCAGGGACCAGGTTACCTCACAGATGCATCGCTTTGGTATCTACCTGAAGACCAATCGTAGGAGGATTACGGTCTCCATTTTCATCCTGATTTTACCCTCATTGCTGGTGATGACTATGTTTGTGGGAATGTTCTCCCACCAGGATTACCTGATCTATACCTATGAGAATCAGAACCCGCTGAATGACAATCCCGATCTCAGCTTTGAAGTGGGAGATTTTGTGTGGACCCGATCCTTGTACAATGATGAGCTGGCCAATAACACCATTGCCAATGCAGAATGGGAGATACCGCGACAGCTATCGAAAATTGCGGTGGAAACATTTGATGTCAACCAGACAGTGGCGGGTCTGTCAACCACGACGATATTTCCACTGTTTGAGAAACACAGTGCACAGATAATCAATGAGCAGGGGCAGAACCAGACGTTGCTCTATCCTGTCCCCCGTAACTTTGCAGTGATTGACCGTACCTGGACATCGTTTCTTGAATCTCAGCTGGTACGGGGTAGGCTACCCACAGCATCCAATGAGATCATGATACAGGAGAGCTGGTACACACAGAGAGACCCACTCAATGCCACCTACCCCTTTGGCAATATCTGGGATGAAGGGTCCACTATTGAATTTCATGCATCCGAGCTTGATATCTTCTTCAATACCAGTATTGCAGGATTATCACAGGATCTGACAGTGGTTGGAGTCATTCAGAAAGTTGAGAGCCTGCAATTTGATGATATCAAGCAGTGGGCTATCGACCTGGGGACGACTGTCAGCTCTCTGCGATTGCTGGATGCCATTCCCTTCTACACCACTCCCTCACTGGTCTCTCCGATGCTCAACAATTTTACACGGCTGTCTCTGCGCCCCACATCATTTGTTGACGTCCGCTACAATGTCTTCGATATCGAGCGAGACACTATTCCAGATGTGGTTGATAGCTATACCTCGCTGGGAGATATCATCCTGCAGGAGACAGGATTTGCATGGCTGGGTAATTTCACAGATGACCGCATTGTACCCTTTCTCGAGGGCTATTTTGATGCAAGTAGAGAGATCCAGCTGGAGAGCTCTATCCTGATTATACCTGCTCTGGGTCTCATCTTGCTGCTGACCTACGAGGCACTGGGCATCGGTCGTGCACTGGTGGAGGAGGAACTTACAAGATTCAAACGTGAGGGTCTGCGATTTGAACAGGTACTGCAACTGGCATTTCTGGAGAGATTTCTGCATGCCACCGTGGCAACGGCTCTGGCAACAGTGGTACTGCAACCCGTGGTTGGTCTGCTGGTGGCACTGACCGATTTCTTCCAGCTGACTCCCGCACTGACACCACCGGTTCTGAACGGCCTTATTCCCGGGCTGGCACTGATCAACCTGGGGATCTTGACACTGCTGGGACTGTACCAGACCATGCGTATCTACTTCAGGTCAGATACCTGGCTGGACAGCAAGATCTCAGGCTTTCAGCAGGACCTGCTACTGATGATGGTGGCAGTTGTCCTCTTCGGTATTGCATCAGGTATCAACTCGCTGTTTGAGGACCAGCTGACCTCAGATGAGAACCTGGACAGTACCTCTGCAGTGTTGATCCTGGCACTGCGACTGATCTCGCTGCTGGTGATGTCATTCACTGCAGTGCTGCTATTTACCAAGATCATCAACCGTCTCTACACAGTGGCGGGAGGAGTGGTTTGGCGTACCCGACCATCGAAATACAACCTGACTGCCAAAGGGATAGGTGCCAACATGGCTATCTACGGCAAGGGCATGCTGGTCTTTGCCATTGCCATCTTTCTGATCATCCCCATGATCATTGTACCGGGAACACTGAGTGCCTACTACACTGATCAGGCATACTACGAGCTGGGGGCAGATATCCATATCCAGGAGAGCAATACCATTGATACTGCAGATCTGGATGCTATCCGTGCACATCCCGCGGTAGTGGCCACCTCTGACTACTTCTTTGGAGAGGTTGTCTTTGCACGTGGTATTGCCTTTCGGATACTGGCAATTGACCCGTCGACATTTTTTGAGAGTACTACCATACCTGATGCCTTTGCCAGTAGTTTTGGGTTTGACAGGGAGATTGTGAGGAACCTGGGTGATTTTGATATTGTGACCAACGAGGAATTCACCAAGAGAAATCCACTGGGGATTGGCGACAATTTCACACTGACCTACCCGCAGCACAGTCTCAACCACACCTTCTTCATCCGAGAGGTCTACGATCAATTCCCCATCCTGAAATTTGAGCTGACAGGACTGGACAACCCGGAGCTGATCCCACTGCAGATGGTCATCACTCTGGCAACTCTCTCAAGGATACAGGAGATGTACCAGTTGAATTCGACAGAGATCACTGCTGATATTGCCTCATCACTTGATGCCCGGCATACCACGCTGACACTGACGGATCGTGATGCAGAAGATGAAGTTGCTGATTTTATCAAGGAAATCACAGGTGCACAGCTACGATTGTTATCAACCACTGAGCAGGGCTTTCGACATCCCTTCTTCAGATTATTCGAGTTCATTGCCCACCTGTCACTGATCATCGCACTGCTGGCTCCACTGCTTGCCAGCCTGATCC
>JAEOUB010000203.1 GCA_016839545.1 Candidatus Kariarchaeota archaeon
ACGATGTAATACTGGAACCAGGTTCCATGACCATAATTTGAGAATAGGAACGAATATGTGAAACGAGCACTGTCCAGGATTATTCCGTCATAAAACATGAAATCAGATTGAAATGCAAGAGTATTCCAATCAAATCCTGCAATCTCAGTATCATTGATATTTCCTGTATCATTGACTCTAAAGTAAATCGTCACATTTCTGACATTCTCCATGAACCCTATCTGATCTCCAATTGCTGAGAGATCGATCTCAAACTGAATAGTGATATTTGCCTCAGTCTCTTGATTTGCACCAAATTCTTCGTTTGAGAAGAGGTTGGATGGTACTGTCTCCTCGTTAGGACCAAAAATTGATATGAGTTGTCCATACGTGGCAGAGGAAACATTGAATCCCTGTCCTTGCCCAATCCTGAACTGGTACTTGAATTGAGAGCCATCAAGTAGCATGGGGTTCTGACTAAGACTTGTTAACATACCAAATTGAGTAATATTATTGACATAGAATAAGAATGAACCATTGTTTACCAAATCGATCGTATAAGAAGTGGTATTAACCGCAGTTGAATTGGAGATTATACTGCCAAATAACTCGTCGATATCAAGGGAGAAGGTCACATTGTATGGAATTCGACCATAGATATCCCGAATTGTGATATTGTAGTAATAGCCTAGTGAGGCATTCTGATATTGAGCATAGGTGTTGTTGAATAATGAAAATGACTCTACTGTGGTATCAAGCTCGAATAATGTTCCATTGTAGACTTCTACTGTAACTGTACTTGCATCAATATCCTCAAGTCTCATGTATTCGAAGGAGAAGACGGACTCGACATCATTGTTGATGTTCTCCCATCTATAGGCGTTGGTGATGGCTGGATCTGATAGTGTAAGGTTCACAGTGAAATATCGCTGAAAGAGTCCGATATCAGGTAATATGAAGTTGATATCGAACTGTCCCGCGCTATTTGTGGTTAATTCTGCCACAGTTATTCCCATGGCAGTCCTTCCACCTACAGTTGTGGTATCAAATAATGAAACAACAGTGCCTGCCTGATTTATGGCAGTCTGGTTGGTGACAAAGAGATCTATTCTCACCCCTCTTGCACCTAATCCTTGTTCATCAAGAACCTCACCAGTTATCTGGAAGCTTGACCCATCTCCTCTGAAGTAATAGAGAGGAGTATATGATGAACCGTTGAGATCTCCCGTATATTGTACATTGTTGAAAACATCAGCTTCTGCTTTCAATTTAATTGTCAGAGTTTTAACTTCCTCAGCAGGTAACAAATTATCAAAAGTCTCAAAAATTTGGATGGTTATTGAGATTGCCCCATTAGGACCTGGGTCATTGAATTTTGTGGGATCTATTGAAAATGAGTAGACAAATATTCCACTTGCATTGGTGGCAAGTCCGGAGCTATCCAATGAACTATCGGTAAGTCCAGATCCTGATATTGATACCTGTACGGGTACATTGTTCCAATGTGATGCATTGGCACCTAAACTCGTGGATATGTAAGTACCAGATAAAGTTACAAGCTGGTTGGTACGACTGAAAAATTGGTCTCCTTCAAGCTGTGTCTTGGTGAAAGGAGTACCAGTTTCACCTGAAATGTCTATATTACCAATCGTGAACGTGAATTCAGTAATTATATTGAAAACTCCTGAATATTGTGTCGGAGCGTTAATTACGTAATTTGTGGCAGAGCCGACGATATCTACAGTTATGGTTGCTGTGGCTTCTGAGGTTCCTGGATACGGGATAGTTTCTACAATAGACGCTGTGGTAAATGAAGCAGTTGCATCTACAACATCTGTTAAACTTGGATCTTGATAATCGATATCGTAGGATATACTAAAGTTTGATAAAACAGCAGGTGGAAGTGGATCCGTGTTACTAAGTTCGACCGAAGATGTAAATTCCAGATTATCTGCAGGACTGAGGTCTACCGTATTGGCAAACAAGACGTCAAAATCAATCTCGTCAAAGAGTGAGAAACTACCATTTGCTACCGTCTTGTTACAATTGAAACAGTCAATACCAAACTCGGGATCTCCAGCGTCTTGATTGGGATACCAGACAGACCAGCTATGAGTTCCAAGATCTGCTGTTGTAAATGCAGGGAAGTTGAGAGTATAATCGCCATTACTATCAGTAATACTGTTATCCACGGCATCAATAATATCACCCACAGGATTGTCAAGAAAGAGATAAACAGTAATTCCGGGATATTCAACATCACGATTGTCAGTTGCAGTTCCGGTTGTGGAAAGAGAATCACCATAATAATTGGGACCTGTTGCCTCTTTCTCTATCCTAGGTGGGTCAAAAGCAGCTTCACTTAGCTGAAGTCCGTTTGACTGTTGAGTAATTAATTTTGGTGTTTCTTGAACTACGTTCTCTTGCTGTTCAACATATGAAATACTTGAGGATCCTTCAGAAGCACTCAAAGCACCTGATCCAAGAGAAGTCGACCTTGAAGAAAATTCAGGCAAATCATTTCCTGAGACAATATAGGGCGCCCCAAATAATGAAAGAAGAAGAAGAGTAATGACGAGATATGACTTTCTCACAGTCTTACCTCCTTTTTGATCCGTTTTAGCATAGGAAAGGTTGCGAGCAATATAGGACAATATGTCACGGAAACATTTGACTCAGAATTCTGATGCACGTCTTGAGAAGGATAATCAATGAGAAAACCCCCAAGATTGAGAGGAACTACAGGATCGGAAGTAAACAGGAATCTTTGGTCCACATTAACGTAGTATTCCTGGGTATCGGTATCAAATATGACAAGATAATAGCTATTCAGAGATACTACCCCACCTGTCATGTTAATCACGATCTGTCCATCTGAGAAATCACTGTCCACAATACCAAAACCATCAACTGGAGAATAAGCAGAGAGTCGATAGCAATCCTGGTTCACTGCTGTAAGATCAGTTCCACAACTACCCAACACAGCTCGGTATCCTATTGGGTTGAGTAAGTTGGTATCATGAGCCTCTTTGGTCACAATATTATACGAGATAAATGAATAACCGCTGAAGAGAGTTCTTCCGTCAACACTACCACCTAATGCAATTGTAAGTAATGCAATTTCTTCATCAGTAACAACAGTATCAAGATCAATGATGTACTGGGTCTCCTCCCCCAAATCAATCAACCTGTCATCTAACGTGATCTGGTTGGTAATTGTATAATTGAAAGTAATATCACCTGTTATGTGAACAATGTGCTCTTCATACACAAGACCTCCTGCGTATCCAAGTATGGCATAGTACTCGCCAATTATGTAATCAATATCATTAAAGGCAAATGAGAAAATTCCATCTCCATTCACGTCTGTTGTTAGCGTTGTATCAGCATCATTGTTCAGGAAGAATTGCTCATCAAGCCCATCTATATCGTCAGGTGTTAAGATATACACCCCAATTTCATGATCTGCCACAGGCTGATTATCAGTATCAACCAGGTTAACCGAATAATTTAATGGTTCATTTAGAAGTGCATACGACACTGAGGTCTCCGCCCCATCAAATAACCCAATATCAGAAACATCCGTTACTTCTGCAGTTCCAGGTCCTGGCGGTATCGTTGGTGAAATTGTTAATATACCATCAAATAACCAACCTACTGCAAGAAAATCGAAAGCAAGACCTGAAACCACCACAATTGCATAAATATTACGTTCTCCTTCTAATCCTTCAATATCAATTGTATCAAATGTATACCCAAGGTCATAATCCTCTCCGTCATAGGTCAATGTGCTACCTGTATCATCTTCAACCAGTATCGTGAGGTTTAGCCAGCCTCCAGGGTCATTTGAGGTTACGAGGGTAAGATCTAATTCATCTCCAATGTCATACCCTACCTGAAGCCCTTGCGTAGGATCTATATCACCGTCTGCAAGACTGATAATCTCAGCCTCAGACAGAATTTTAACACTCAGCGGAGCGCCGGCTGATGGTGTGTCCTCATACAGTACCCGGGTACCAAATGAGAATGGTTCTCCTAGACCATTTAGATTGAAACTTGAAGTCTCACCAATAGCCTCATCTGGGACATCTGTTTCAGTTCCTGTTGAAGCCTGTATCTCGATTTCGGGAGATCCCCCGAGTGAGTTCCTACCATATACAAACTCACCCTGTAATAGTTTTGAGTAATTGGGAATTGGGTTAAACATACCCCATGAATGTCTTATGGTTCCATTGTCATTCCATGGAACTAGTGCTTCTATCCAGACACTGATATGCTCAAGTCGTAATTCTATCTGTTCCGGTTCAATATTACCTAGCGAGAATCCAAGAATGGGTCGTGCAGGAATATCAAGAGCACGAACAAGATTCACAAAACCTGCGATTGCATCCTCAATTCCAAAAAGACCGCCTGTAGCTACCTGCTCCCAAAAATAGAAATCTCTTGGCGTTCCTTCACCCGCTTCATTTTGTGTTGCAGCATCCCCAGATGGGTTGAGTGTATCAGCGGCAGAGGGATTATTGAAAAGGTCGAGTAGTGCATTTTGTATCTCATTTGATATTTGTAGGACAAGGCTGTAAACGCTCGCACCGGCATCTGCCTGTGCTTGATATG